>JANQIV010000180.1 GCA_028282005.1 Melioribacteraceae bacterium
CACCGGGGCAGGAATTTCCGCAGAAAGTGGTATTCCAACTTTCAGGGGAAAAGACGGAATCTGGAATAAATTGAAGCCTGAAGAACTTGCAAACTTTGATGCTTTTCTCAAAAATCCAGATATGGTGTGGGAATGGTACCAGCACAGAAGAAATATAATTAATGAAGCAAAGCCTAATGCTGCACATTATTCTATTGTAGAACTCGAAAAGTATTTTGATGTAAAAGTTGTTACTCAAAATATTGATAACCTTCATGGAAGAGGAGGTAGTTCAAAAATCTTTGAACTACATGGAAATATTGAAAGAAATTTTTGCATAGATTGCAGTACTTTTTATACGTCAAAAGAATTTGAATTTGAGGGAAAAGTACCAAAGTGCCAAAAATGCGGTGGACTGGTTAGGCCTGATGTTGTGTGGTTTGGTGAAATGCTGCCACAGCAAATATTCGCAGATGCTGAAAATGCCGCAGAAGAATCTGATATTTGCTTTATTATTGGAACATCCGCCGTTGTATATCCGGCTGCAAATATTCCAATTTATGCAAAAAGAATGGGAGCTTATTTAATAGAGATAAATATTATTGAAACTGAAATAAGTAATTATTGTGACTTATCTTTAATTGGAAGAGCAGGGGAAACTTTAACAGAATTTCTAAACAAATTAAAAGATCTAAAAAATGAAAATTAATGACTATCAAAACCTGGGAATTATTTTCGGCCTGTTAATTGGCTTTATAGGCGGATTTTTTTTCCAGAGGAGAATTTTCCAGGCATCTGCTATTGGTGCTGTAGTTGGACTAATAATTGGCATTTTAATTAATAAATATATAGAGAATAGAGATTATCAGAAAAGACATGAAGAAGGTTTTGAAGAAGATTAAATCTTATCTATGAATAAGTATGTAGCTATCTTAAGAGGAATTAATGTAAGCGGTCAGAAAAAAGTTAAAATGGCTGATTTACGTATTTATCTTAGCGAGCTAAATTTTTATAATGTACAAACCTATATCCAAAGCGGGAATATTATTTTCGAATATGACTCTGACGACATAAAGTTTTTAGAAAACCAAATAAAAAATAAAATCAAAGAGAAATATAATTTTGATGTACCTACGATTGTAATTACCAAGAAAGAAATTGAATATGTATTAAAAAACAATCCATTTAAAATAGATCAAAAAAACGATCACAAAAAAAACTATGTTACTTTTCTTGCAAAACTCCCTGCTAAAGATAAAATTGAAAAATTAAAAGAAGTTGACTATAGCCCTGAGAAATTTGTACTAGACGGAAAATATATTTATTTGTTTTTCCCAGACGGAGCAGGTAAGGCTAAACTGACCAACAATTTTTTTGAAAGTAAACTTAAAGTAGAAGCTACTACTAGAAATTGGAAAACAATAAATAAACTATATGAATTGGTTTGCGGTTAGTTAAACTTCAATTTCATCTTCAGCGTAAGTTGATTCTGTTTCAAAAACTTTTACCTTAACTTTAGAAATATTTTCAGGCAAGCCATTTTCTTTTATCTTTTTCAAAATGTAATGGCAAATATTTTCCGCAGTAGTTTCGAAATCAACAACTACTCTTCGCGAATCTAATTTTTCGAGTACTTCTAAAATTTCAGTGTCATATTTATTAACTAAAAAGGAATGATCCAACTCTTCAACAACAGGCCCAACTATTTCTTTGAGATCGTAATAGTCAAGAACCATCCCGTTATCCAGAATTTCACCAGTCAATTCAACATCCATTTTGTAAGAATGACCGTGTAAGTTTTTACACAATCCTTTATGTAATTGAAGCCTGTGCCCCATTTCCCATCTAAATTCTTTTGATATTTTCATCATACGCCTTTAGTATCTGGTTCCCAAATAAATTTATGCATCTGCAGTTGAAATCTGACCTTTAGCTTATCTTGCAAAACCCACTCAACCAACTGCAACGGTTCAAGTTTGCCAAAAACTACCGAAAATAAGACTTCACATTTTTTATTTAATTCATATTTATTGACTATTTCTTTTGACCATTCGTAATCTTCTCTCGTGCCGATAACAAATTTAACTTCGTCTTCAGGTTTTATAAACTCAATATTTTCATAAAGATTTTTCTTTTCCATTTTGCTGGATGGGCATTTCAGATCGAGAATAATTTTCACTCTTTTATCAACCGGGTCAATCGGCAAACTACCTCCGGTTTCCAGCATTACTTCAAAGCCTTCATTACAAAGTTTATGCATTAAATCTAATGATTCTTTTTGAACAAGTGGCTCACCTCCAGTTACTTCAACTAAATTGCAATTGTATTTTTTAACTTCGTCAATCACAGATTCAATTGAACTGTCGTAACCTTCGTAAAAAGCATACTCAGTATCACAATAAGTGCAGCGTAAATTACAATAAGTAAGCCTTATAAAAACACATGGCAAACCAGCTTTTGTACTTTCGCCCTGGACAGAATAAAATATTTCGTTAATTTTCAGCATATTCCATTTTTTAATGAATTGCAAAAATAAACATATATTAAATCTTATTAAAGAAAATTCATTTTCTGAAATAACGAATTCTCAATTCCAACAATTCCCAAATTAAAGGATATTTTGAGTTTGACAGATTTTCTTATTAATACTATATTTGTAGTTCTGTAAAATTAAAATAACTAAGGAAAAGAATGGCTCATCATAAGTCTGCAAAGAAAAGAATAAGAGTTAGTGAAACTAAACGCTTAAGAAATAAAGCTGCTTTATCTAAAGTTAATACTCTTGTTAAAAAGGTTCACAGTACTGAAAACAAAAGTGACGCTGAAAAAATCTTGAAAGAAACTGTATCTGCAATTGATAAAACTGTAAGTAAAGGCAGAATGCACAAAAATACGGCAGCAAGAAAAAAATCTTCATTAACAAAATTTGTGAACAGCTTAAAAGATTAAAATGCCGCCAGTATCGGCATTTTAGTCTTTATCAATAATCAAATCATTTCCTTCAATCTGTGGTAGATAAAACTTAACTCCAATTACTTTTCCACTGAAATCAAGTTCTCTTTTGATTCTTTTGTTTATTAATATTGAGTGTTCAATTTTCACTTCATCATCAACAATTGTGTTATTGAGCTCAGATATGCCGGTTATCGAAACTTTTTCGCCAATATTGCTTTTGCCTAAAACAGAAATATCCTTCCCAATTAAAACATCGTCTCCAATTTCTATTTCTCCTTCGATAACCGAATTTTCCCCAATCGTAACATCTTTACCTAGTTTAACTATCCCCGATATCATCGTGTAGTTACCTATTGTCAATCCATAATTCAGCTCAACACCTTTGTTAATTCTAACTCCTTTACCAATTCGAATATCAAGGGGTTGCCCTCTTCCATCCATTTCAATAATTTGTTCAATTACATCATCATGGATAAAAAAATCATTTGGATCTTCTATGTAAATCAAATCTTTAATTTTTTGATAGGACAATGATTTAGCAATTTTTTCCATTTCTTGAAGAACTGATTTGTTATTAAAGCCCATAATTACATGCTCTTCTTCTGGGGCAACTGCTCCAACGCTCAATCCTTTTTTATTGAAGAGTGCTATTAAATCTGTCAAATAAATTTCTTGTTGGGCATTGTTACTTTCAATTTTATAAATCAACTCTTTCAAATACTTAAATTTATACGCAAATACTCCAGAATTAAATTCTCTGTTCTCCAGTAATTCCTTTTTTGTATACGAATACATTTTGCCATTATATTCTAACTTTCTTCTTTCATTTGCTTTCAGACTCAAGATATCTTTGTACTCGAGTATTTCAATTACTTTATTGAAATCTTTACCTGAACTTTCACCATTCTCGTCAAAATCTTTTACTCTAACTATCCTTCCATAATAATTTTCAAGTATGTTACCTCCGAACATTCCTGTTAATACCATCATGTCATTGCCTGATTCTTCAAATTCCCTTTTAAACATTTTTATAGTTTTCTCATCCAAAAGGCCCATATCGCCAAGCAAAACATAAACATTACCGTCATAATTTATATCCGGGATTTTCTCCAGTGCCACTTGAACAGCGTGGCCTGTTCCTTTTAGTTCATCTTGATATGCATATGAATTGTTATCCCTTTTGCCGACAAAATTGATAACTTCCTTAGCTTTAATTCCCACTACTATTATTGAGTTTGCATTTTCAAATCCCTTCTGACTAGCTCCAAAAACTCTCTCTACTGTGGTAATGCCCCAAATTTTGTGGAGCATTTTTGATGTATTAGACTTTATTCTTTTACCATGACCAGCGGCCAAAATAATAGCTGTATCCCTCAATTCATTTTTAAAAGGAGTTGAGTTTTCTACAATAGTTTGATAAATATCGCTAACTTTGTCCATTGGATTCATGTCTTCTCTTTAATAATTAGTTTTTTATTGAAACTAAAATTACGAATAACAAATCATAATTCTAAACAGTTTATAATTTATTATTAATCATAAGGTTTAATTAAAAATGAAAAACAAACTTGTAGTCCTTTTTTTTGTTTTACTGACTTTAAATTTTTCAAAAAGTTTCGAAAATGAGAGGGGAAACGTCGGTTTAGGTATAATTTTAGGTGAACCAACCGGGATTTCCGGAAAAGTTTGGCTTAATGAATTCGAAGCATTTGATGCCGGATTAGCCTATTCGTTTTTCGGAGAGAGCTCTTTTTCATTGCATGCTGATTATTTATATCACGATTTAGATATGATAATAGATGATGTAGAAATTCCCGTTTACTATGGCTTCGGTTTCAGGTACCGGGCACTGGAGGGTGATGCTGGTTTTGGAGCTAGAGGTGTAATGGGAGTTCTTTGGTACGATCCCAAATTACCAATTGATGTCTTTTTTGAGATTGTTCCGGTATTTGAATTGTTTCCTGCTACGTCAATAAATCTGGATTTAGCAATTGGGGGACGGTATTATTTTAAGTGAGGGTGAGATGATTATCAACAAAGATTTACAAACTGATTTTGATTCTCCGGAAAGATTTTCGCAAGACAAAATAGAAGAACAAAGAAAAAAGTATATAAATTCTAACCTGCTAAAAGAAGTACTCGAAAACTATCCTGAAGTAGTATTAGTTCTCAATGAGCATCGACAAATTATCGGCTTCAATCAAAATGCCCTTGAGCTCTTTGATTTAAAGGAAGAAGAAATTCTTGGTAGGCGATTCGGTGAAACAATCAACTGTATTCATTTTCATGAAAACGAAGGGCTATGCGGCACTTCTATTTTCTGCAAAGAATGCGGTGCAGCTCAAGCCATAAAATACACCAACAAAAATGAAAAAAGCGTCTCTCAAGAATGCCGTATTTCAGTTGATTCAAGTGGATGCGAAGAAGCGTATGATTTTAAAGTCCGAACAACAAAAATAGATATAGAAGATGAGAAGTTTATTTTATTTTCAATTAAAGATATCTCTGATGAAAAAAGACGACACGCATTAGAAAAAATATTTTTCCATGATGTATTAAATACAGGCAGTGCCATTAACGGACTTGCCAACATGATTAATGAAGAGGAAGAAATTGAAGAAATTAAGCCATTATCTAATGCTTTGGTTGATTCCTCCGAACAATTGATGAGTGAAATACAAGCTCAAAAAGATTTAACATTTGCAGAAAAAGGCATACTTGAAGTTAGATTAGTGTCTGCAAGTGTAAACGAAATTCTAAAAAAAATAAGTGAACTTTATTCAAAGCATAGTTTACTTAGAACTAACAAATTAAAAGTAAATTATCTAAAAAGTGATTTCTTTATTAAAACTGATCCGGTTTTATTAATCAGGTCTATAGGCAATTTAACTAAAAATGCAATCGAGGCTTCAACGGAAAATCAAACCATTGAAGTTTCTGTTGAAGGTTCACCTAAAGAAGTAATTTTTAATGTAAAAAATCCCCAAGTTATTCCAGAAAGAATTCAACTTCAAATTTTCAAAAGGTCGTTTTCAACAAAAAGCAAAACTGGCCGCGGTATTGGAACATACAGTGTAAAACTATTAATTGAACAATACATCGGTGGAAAAGTATATTTCGTCTCAAATGAATTGGATAAAACGATTTTTAGTATAAAATTAACGACTAAAATCGTATAAGTAAGCTACAAATAGAGGAAATGATGGGAAAACTTGAGTGGAAAGAAAGCTATAATGTGGATAATGGAGAAATCGATAAACAACATAAACACTTATTTGAAATTTATAACAAGCTAATTGATAAATTAGATTCCACTGATAATTCTAGAATAATAACCAATACTTTAACCGAAATGACAAAATACGCTGATTACCATTTTGCAATCGAAGAAAGATATATGAAACTCTACGGCTACCCGGAATCTAAAGAACACAAAAAAGAACACGTCGATTATATAAAAAGACTAAGCAAACTGAATTTTAATTCAATGGATAGAGATAACAATATTTCAGAAGACGTTGTAAATTATCTAAAGCAATGGCTGTTAGCACACATTTTACATTCCGATCTAAAGCTAAAAACATTTTTTAATTCAAAGAATAAAGCTGGTCAAACTCGGAAAAGTTTATAGAGAATTTTTGAATTCTATCCTTGCTAGTGTTATTCTCTATTTTTCTTTATAAAGCTGCCACCATGGTACGTGTGGAGAATCGTGATGCTCAAAGTGATACCCAAAAAAGTAGCACGATAGCATAGCCCAAAGATGATTTTTATTTTGTGTCCGCGCTTGATGGGGTTCCATTGAGTGTGTGTGTGGTTTTTTATGCGGCAAATAAGTGCCGAAGAAAAACAATTGCAGTGCACCTAAAAGTGCCGGGATAACCCAATAAAACCAAATATTCATTTCACCAAACCATAATTTTAGAATATTAAAAATAGCAGCCATAACTATGATCTGAAAAATCGTTGTGTACCTTTTCATAAAAGTAAAAAACCAAAGCCAAAAATTCTGTGACTTCGTATAAAAGTCAGGGTCATCCTCAGTTCCGGGGTATCTGTGATGCTTAAAATGATTTTTAATTAATCTGTTATACGACATTCCTGCAAACAAAAATGCTGAGAGGTAACCTATTATTTTATTTACAATCTTTACTCTCGATACAGTTCCGTGCATTGCATCATGTGCAGTAATGAAAAGCCCGGTAAATAAATAACCTTGCAAGAAGATGTGCAGATAAGTAACCGGAGAAGCAAAATCAATATCCAGCCCAAGAGAATAAACTAAATGAATTCCCCAACTTGAAATAATTATTATTGCTATTAAAACTCCCATCGTTAAATCACATAGTTATTAAAAGTACCGTGAAAAATACAATCTGAATAAAATAATAATGTTTAGCAATTTTTGAATCTAATTCTATTTTTAAAATTCTATATAAAGCAAATGACAGCAATGATATCACAAACCATGAAACGTAATTATATAAAGGGATAATTCCGTTCTGCCAATTCCAGTAATCAAGTTTAATTGCAACCGGTTCGAGAACAAAATCAAAAACTGTAGCGAGAGCAGGTACAATCAAAAAGAGAAGGAATTTATTTTTGCAAAACTTAGCAATCATAATTGAGCCGGTAATCACCAATGTCCAGTTTATTCCGATTATAACAGGCACTTCAAATAATTTCAATCCGAGTGTTTCGCCATAAATATAATTCCCGAATATCAATCCGGTTTCAACACCAATTATTTCACAAATAAAAGTCGAGATAAATACAATTGCAAACCAAAGAAAATATTTTTTTTCTTTTTGCAAAGCTATGTTAATGACCAAAACTGAAGAAGTAATAAACAAAGTAAGCGGAGTTAATTGAATCATCAGATCATGGGTATAATCGATTGAGTGGCCTACTATGCCCACTGCAAAAATTATATACAAAAAATAGATCGAATACTTTTCGATTATATTTTTCTTCCCTTCCATTCTGCCTTTTTAGTTGTTGTCGTATAAATAGAATTAATTCCGATAAAAAACATAGCAATCATTTGCAAGGGATGAAGTAAAACATTAAATGAAATATTTTGATTACTCATCCGTGAAATAAACATCCTAATGAGAATAATTATGAAAACATGAATTAGATAAAAATAGTTTTGAAAAACCAAAATAAATGGTGAAACGAAAAGTGTAAAAAGAGTAATAAGTAATATCAAAAACACTGATGGATTTGTTTTAAAGCCAGGATAGAAATTTTTTGAGAATCCTTTTAATCCATCTGCAAATGAGTCATACATCCTGCAATTAACAACGTAGTTTCCTAAAAGAGTAATTATCTTTTCCCCTTTTGATTTCAATATCCGTGCAAACTCCATGTCCTCAACAACATTATTTTTTACTGCTTCATGTCCGCCAATCTCAAAATATTTTTTCATTTCGAATAAAACGAATTGCCCATTTGCAGCCACAAAATTTTCATTCTTTGATGAGAATACTTTTTTAAGTGGAAGAAATGTCAACAATAACCAATTTACTAAAGGTACAACCAACCATTCACCAAATGAATTTATAATCTGTGTAGAAAAACATGAAAGCATTTTGCAATCTTTTTTAAGCACTTCATTTATTACAAAACTAACCGCATTTTTTTCAAGTCTTACATCAGCATCAATAAATAAAATGTATTCACCACTGGCGTGTTTTGATAATTGATGACAAGCCCAATTTTTTCCCAGCCAACCAAAAGGCAATTCTTTTCCTTTTATCAACTTAATTTTTGGATTATTAAGTTCTAAAACTTTTTGCTCGGTATTATCAGTCGATTTGTCATCACAAACAATTATTTCAATATTTTTATAATCCTGATTAAGTACCGACTCAATACAATTCGTAATATTTTCTTCTTCATTTCTTGCAGGAATTAAAACTGATACAAGTGGCACTTGAGATAATTCAACTTTTTGTTTTTTAAACCGTGGTGCGGTGAAATAATTGTAGAGCACAATTAGTAGAAATAAAATCACTGGGAACAATAATAAAAAAAATATGATTTGTTCAACGTTCATTTTTTATCAAACAAATCTTTAGTGAATTTTCTTTCGAAAGAGCATTCCTCCAATAATCCAAGATTATTCAGAAACTCTTTTTCATAAATGTTGTAATCTTCTTTTATTGTTTGCCCCTCAATAGGCTGGCCGAATCTGCATATTACTTCGGGTAATTTCTCTTCATAAAATTGTAATTTGAAACCAACCGGTAAAACGACCAAATTGTTTTCAATAGAATTAATAAACAGTTTTAATCCCCTTTTTAGGTTTACTGATTTGGAATTAAAAGTTTCGATTTCGCCTTGAGGATAAATGATGGCAACATTATTAGAATCTGTAACAACTGATGCAGTATATTTTATTGTTTCTTTTATCGATATGCTTTTATCAGGGGCTATTGAATAAGCTCCGAGCTTGTTGAAAAACCAATATCTTTTAAGCTGATGCTCAAGCATCATTATATAGAATTTTCTATTGAAAATATTTTTATTAATAAAATCAATAAAAAATCCATCCCACCAACTTATATGGTTCGGAGTGATTATTAATGATTTTTGATCATCAATAATCGGCGGTTCATTAACTAAGTAGAAATTACAAAAACTCTTTTTTAATTGATTTTTAATGTACGGATCGAAAATTAGTCGAGCCCAATGTTTATGATCTGCTTTAATCATTGGACCGCATGATGTTTATTTATTAGCTCTGAAGCAATTTTCCCGGAAAGCAATACCAGAGGAATTCCCCCGCCTGGGTGTGCACTGCCCCCACAAAAATAGAGGCCATCAATTGATTTTGATTTATTTTGCTGACGCATAAATGCGGCTGATTTTGAGTTTGAAGAAATTCCGTAAATACTCCCGTAAGTACTTGAAGTCTTCTTTTCAATTCCTTGTGGTGTTAATATTTTTTCACAAACAATTTTATCTTTTAAATCGATTCCTAAAATCTTGTTAATCTTCTTTAGAATTATCCCTTTTGATTTTTTCACTTCATCATCCCAATTCTGTCCATCATCATAAGGAGTGTTAATCATAACAAACCAATTTTCATTACCTTCGGGGGCATCATCCTTTTTGAATTTAGAAGATATATAAATGTAAACTGTGGGATCTTCGGGACAGATTTTTTTCTCAAAAATGTCATCAAATTCTTTTTTATAATCTTCAGAAAATAAAATATTATGAACTTCCAATTCAGGGGATTGTGTTTTAACTCCCCAATAAAAAACTAATGCAGAAGATGAAGGTTCAACTTTATTGTATTTATTTGATTCTCGATACGGATTAACATCCAACAAGTTGTGATATGTATTAAGAACATCACTATTTGATAAAACTGCATTGTAATTGACGAAATCATTTCCGTAAACAATCCCAACAACTTTGTTTTTCTTGGTAACAATTTTGTCAACACGATTCATAAAAATGAATTTCACACCAAGGTCTTCTGCTAATTTATGAAGGCCTTTGGTAATTGAATAAATTCCATCTTCAGCAATATATGCACCAAGATTGTATTCGACATGCTGAATTACATTTAATGTTGCAGGGGCCTTAAATGGGGATGACCCATTATAAGTAGCGTATCTGTCAAATAACTGAATCGTCTTTGCATCCTTGAAGAAGCTTGCATTAGACTCATGCATAGTTCTAAATGGATCAATTTTATTGAACTGCAATAGAGTCTTAAGTGCTTTAATGTTTGCAAAATTCGATAATCCGGAAAAGCTATTAAACAAAAACAAATCAGCTGTTAACTCATATATTTTCTTTGAATAATCTAAATATTCTTTTACTGATTCTTTTGAATCAATAGTTTTAGAATTAATTTCTTTAGCTAATTTATCAACATCCGAATAAGCATTTAAAATAGTCGAATCCGGATAAAAATATTTACAAAGCACATCCAGTTTTTTTATTTGAATATAATTTTCAATATTCTTTCCGGCATATTTAAATATTCCTTTTAACACAAATGGCATTGTCAATAGAGAGGGGCCGGTATCAAATCTAAAATTAAAAAACTTTAGCTCGTTGGCTTTACCACCGGGTTTGTTGCTTTGCTCATAAACATGAACATCATAACCTTTGACTGCCAAATAAATTGCTGCCGAGAGTCCACCTAAACCCGAACCAATGATCGCTATTTTACTTTTTTCAACCATTTCTCTTTCGCCAACAAATAAAACAATAAATAAAATGATAACATTGAAAAATTATAAATAAAATCTTCAAGTGGAATAGTGATAAATCGAATCCCCCAAATTGCATTTGGATTATAACTTACAATCGGTAAAGAAGTTAAAATATAGTTTACGACAAGAAAAGGCAGTAAACAAAAAGAAATAAAAATCCAATAGATTTTCGACTGAAAAATTTTCTCATATAAAGTTATAGCAAGCAGAACAAATAAGGCAGCAGACATAAACACAATTAAAGTATAATTTTGATCCCTAAAAAGCATGCCGGCAAGAAAAAATATAATCGACAAATAGAAATAAATTTTCTTATTGTAAAAAATCTTTTTCTCTTTTAAGTAAAAACTAAAGGTCTCATAGATAAAGATGCACGAGTACGGAACAGTTATAAAAAACAATATTTCTTCAAGAGGCAGATGAAAGAATTTTATGCCTAAAATGTAATCAGAACTAAAAGACCAATCACCTCTCATTGTTGCAACAACATCCCAAGAAATATAAAGTGCGCCTGTAATTAAAAGAGAAATTAAAAGCGCCAAAAAATTTTTGTAAAACTTGAGTTTTTTCTCGAATGATAAAATTAGGGGGATTGCAATAGTGCCAATATTTATAAGTAGATATTCACTCATCAAACGCCAATTCAATTTTGTCGTTTAATATTTTTGATTCAACTTCGCTTAATTGATCGGTACGAAGCATAAATTCAATTATCCCTTTTGTTATTGAGTTTTCAAGATTTGTATAATTTCCTTCTCGAATAAGTTCAATGATTTTT
Organism: Melioribacteraceae bacterium; assembly: GCA_028282005.1. Classification (GTDB taxonomy): domain Bacteria; phylum Bacteroidota; class Ignavibacteria; order Ignavibacteriales; family Melioribacteraceae; genus JANQIV01. The sequence continues at coordinate 11,953 of JANQIV010000180.1, forward strand.
GCTTTATCTAAATCCTCAACATCATCGTAACCTAATACACCAGGCACGTAGTACAAAATTGAATACCTTAAAAATCTAATTTCCAAATTTTCCGGATCTTTTGATACAGCAACTCGGAATAAATCCATCGAATCATTTAGTTTACTCATTTTTACAAACGGCCAAAAAGCATGTTTGGATTTTAGTGCCTCAGTTCCTGCTTGATATGCTAGTATTAAGGAGGGAAATTGGGATTCATCTTCACCAAAGTTAGTACTTATAATACTTTCCAGCGTATCGATTAGTTCGTCATCTTCAACAGCATTATAATAGGTATTACGGAGATTCTCTAAAAATGATTTGTCTTTTTCAAGTCCGTTTGAAAAAATGATAGTAGGAAGTAATAGCAACAAAAAATATTTTTTTAACATTAGGCAGTTTTAAACACCTTTACTTCGAAAATAGATTTAAACAATAGTCCTAATTTAACATAATTTGGAATTCTTACACGTTTTGAAAGTAATTCCGTAACACTTAGTTTTCTAATTTTATTAAATAGTCCGTAATAATACTGGAAAGCAGAATACACACCAAGCTTAACTCCATCAGGTAGTTGCAATATACCCTTCAATGCTTCTTGAAATTCTTTTTCAACTTCTTCTTCTAAAACTTTTTTATTTAAATCCGTGATGTCTGACTGATCATGCACATCCGGCAAATAGATTCTTTTTCTATCATCGAGGTCACTTTTAATATCTCTTAAAAAGTTTACCTTTTGAAATGCTGAACCGAGCATTTTTGCAGAATACTCAAGTTTATTGTATAAGTTTTCATCACCTTTGCAAAAAACTTTTAAACACATGAGTCCCACAACTTCTGCTGAACCAAAAATATAATTGTCGTATTCGTTTCTTTCATAAGATGATTCATACAAATCCATTTCCATGCTATGTAAAAATGCATCAATCAATTCATTTGTTATTCCATATTTTTTAACAACTATCTGAAATGAATTTAAAATCGGATTTGTTGAAATACCTTCATTAATTGCTTTGTAAGTTTCCGTTCTAAAATCTTGCAATAGTTTCTTTTTATCATGCCCGTCAAATGTATCTACGATTTCATCCGCAACTCTTACATACCCATAAATACCATAAATAGGTCCCCGGAACTCCGGAGAAAATGCTTTTATGCCAAGACTGAATGAAGTACTATATTCGTTCGTAAGTTTTCTGCTTAACTTAAAGCAAGTTTCATGATACTCATGCAAGGTCATTTTCAATCCTTTCAGTTACTAATTTTGAACTAATTATTACCATTGGCAAACCGGTGCCGGGTGTAGTTGAAGCACCAACATAATAAAGATTATTGAAATGCTCATCTTTATTTTTTGGCCTGAAAGCTCCCACTTGATTAATGTCGTGTGCTAATCCAAGGCCAGATCCTTTATATAGATTAAGCATATCAGCCCAGTCTTGCGGATCTAGTACTTTCTTAGTTACTATATTTTCACTTATGTCAAAACCTGTTCGTGCTGATAAATCATCAATTATGTTTTGCACTAATTCTTCTCTGTCACTCCAATCTTTTTTAAATCTTAAATCCGGTACTGGGCAAAGAATAAATAAATTTTCGTGTCCTTCAGGAGCAGAAGTCGGGTCCGACTTTGATAGTGCATTTACATAATAATAAGGTTTCTGCGGACTGATTGAAGAAGTAAAAATCTTATCAGCATACGCCTTAAAATTATTTCCAAGAAAATAGTTATGGTGCATAATCTTATCAAGTTTTCCTTTAACACCCAAGTAAATTGTAAATGGTGCCAGTGTCCAATGCATTTTATCAAGTTTTTTCTCAGAGTAACTTTCCCTACCTAATATTTTTCCACGGAATGATGCGGCATCAGAATTCGAAACAAACAAATCTGCACTCCATCTTTTTCCGTTTTGGTCAATCATTTCGGCAACGGTACCGTTGGTATTTGCGTATCCAACTATCTCTGTATTATAATGAATTTCTACTCCTCGCTTTTCAAGAAGCTTCATCATTTCTTCAACAAGTTTGTACATCCCACCTTTTACCCGCCAATAGCCATTGTATTTCATCTCTGTGTAGTTTAAAAGTGAGTAAATTGCCGGAGTCTGAAATGGAGTGGCTCCTAAAAAGAACGCTACTAGAGAGAAAATTATTTTTACTTCCAGCGAATCAAATTTTTTATCGACTTCGCTCCACATATTTCTCATTAAATAAGGGATATGCTTTAAAGGTACTCTCGATAATTTTAGTATGTAGCTAAGCTTACTTTCAAAATTTGATTTTACAACTTTATCTTCTGTATCGTGAAAAAACTGGCTGGCTTTTGCCAAATATTCTTCTGCTTTTTTGGCTAATCCAGGTTCGATATCTTCAAATTCTTTTTCTAATTTTTGCAAATCTTTATATATCAATCTCGGTTTACTCTGTCCTTCAAAAAAGACTTGGTAAAGCGGATCTAATTCCTCTAATTCGATCGGGACTTTTTCATTTACACTATTAAATAATTCATCAAGCTCAAAGGTCATACTCATAAATGAAGGACCCATGTCAAAACGAAAACCATCTTGCTGAATTACGTTTAGTCTTCCACCGGGTGTTGAATGCTTTTCAAGTATTGTTACTTTGTGCCCTTTGTCAGCTAGCCTTAATGCTGTTGACAAGCCTCCTAAACCTGAACCTATAATTATTACTTTTTTCATTTCTAGATTTTTAGTCTTATTTTTGTTTTTTCAAATTCTGAATACGTGTGTTATAACTTTTGTTGTGGATTTAAAGTTCACAAAACAATAATATATTTTTATGAGTAATAAGAAGAGTAAAATATCTAATCTAAGAAATCTTGGCCCAGTATCAGAAGAGCTTTTAAATTCTATTGAAATTTACACAATAGAAGATATAAAAGAAACTACTCCTGTTGTGATTTTTCATTTATTAAAATCAATGGGTCATAATGTTACGTTAAATTTTGTTTACGCTATGCAGGGTGCAATAATGGATTTACATTATCTTGAGATACCGGAAGAAATGAAATTTGAACTAAAACAAGAAATCGAGAGAATTGATTAATGGTAACAGCAATTTTACAAATAGAAGACACAAATAAACTTTATAGATTGGCAACTATTCTCGCAATAATCACAATTACTTACAATGTAATAGAAGGGATGTTATCGATCTATTTTGGCTTTGAAGACGAAACCCTTGCTCTGTTTGGCTTTGGTGTCGATTCATTTGTTGAAGTAGCATCCGGTGTTGGTATTCTGCACATGTTAACGAGAATAAAACTGAATCCAAATACTGATAAAGATAATTTTGAGAAAACTGCACTACGAATTACAGGCAGCGGCTTTTATGTTTTAACAGCAGGAATAGTAGTTACTTCAATCATCAATTTGATAACCGGCCATGCACCTGAAACAACTTTTTGGGGAGTAATAATTTCTTCTATTTCAATTATCACTATGCGGGTGTTGATTCAATTTAAATTAACAGTCGGGAAAAGACTTAACTCAAATGCAATAATTGCCGATGCCAACTGCACAAAAGCTTGTTTGTATTTATCTGTAATTCTACTTGCTTCAAGTTTAGGTTATGAGTTAACCGGAATTGGTGGAATAGATTCAATCGGCGCATTACTAATAGCTTATTTTACTTTCAAAGAAGGTAGAGAATCTTTTGAAAAAGCTAAAGGCGGCAACTGTGGCTGCGATGATGATTGTCATGCTTAATTTTTGATCATACCTTTTATTTTATTATGTATTGAGCTATTGGCATAATACGAAATCGAGATAGAATCTTCATCATATTTGGTTGATTGTACTTCTGCTAAATTATGAATAATAGAGACCAGTTTCGAATCTTTCGCTTTTAATTTCACTTTGTGCTCAACAAAATTTTCTTCGTAGAATTTGGAAAGTGCATTTTGAAGCGCAGAAATGTTAATCCCTTTTTTAGCTGATATAATTATTGAGTCTTTGTATTTATTTCTTAAATAGTCTATGGTCTCTTTGTTTTCAAGAGCATCAACCTTATTAAAAATTTTGATCTGTTTTTTTTCGTCGCATCCCATTTCTTTTAGAGTCTCGTCAACTACATTTATGTGGTCTTCAAAAAATGGGTGAGAAACATCTATAACGTGTAGAATAAAATCAGCATCACGAACTACATTTAATGTTGATTTAAATGAAGCTACAAGATTGTGCGGTAACTTGCGGATAAATCCGACCGTATCGCTTATCATTATTCTTTTGTTTTTGGAAAGATCATAAGAACGTGTTGTTGAATCCAAAGTAGCAAACAATTTATTTTCTGCTAGTACTTCTGCGTTAGTTATTAAGTTCAGCAAAGTTGACTTACCGGCGTTAGTATATCCAACCAAAGAAGCATTAATAAATTTTTTGCGTTGCAGACTTTTAGTTTTATTCTGTGATTCAATTTTTTTGAGTTTATCTTTTAACCTACTTATGCGTGTCCTTATTAATCGCCTGTCAGTTTCAATCTGTGTTTCACCGGGACCTTTTGTACCAATACCGCCATACTGTTTGGATAAGTGAGTCCAGGCCCTTGTCAATCTTGGAAGCATATACTGCAGTTGAGCAAGCTCCACTTGAGTTTTAGCTTCATTTGTTTTTGCGTGAGATGCAAAAATATCCAGTATCAATCCGCTGCGGTCGAGAATTTTTTTATCAAACAATTTTTCCAAATTTCTGACTTGAGTGGGATTTAGGTCGTCATCAAAAATAATAAGATTGATATCATTCATTTCAACAAGTTGTTGAATCTCCTCGGCTTTCCCTTTTCCAATCAGAAATGCCGGATCTCTCCTTGCTTTGTCTTGAGTAATTTTAAAAATAGTCTCAGCGCCAGCAGTATCAGCCAGCAACTCAAGTTCATCAAGATGTTCGTCTGCTACCTCTTTAGACATCCCACCTGTTATCAATCCTATTAGAACTGCTCTTTCCGTAGTTTTGTTATTCGTCTCAATCATTTAGTAAATTCTACCATATCTTTTTTAGCACTTCTAGCAATAAACATTTCAACCAAAGCAAGAAGTAAAGCAATTATTAAAAAATACTTCCATAATTCTGAACCAAACCGTGATTGATAAATTACGGTTTTAAAGTCATCATCCGGTTCAATCCACAAAATATTATTATCGTAATTCAGTTCTTTCAAAAATTCTTCAACTTCATATTTTTCAGAAATCTCTATATTTGATTCTTCTGGATCAATATTTACAACTGCAAAATCGATCAATTCATCATTATTATAAAATTTATAAACTCCCGTCTGCTTTGTATCGACGTACTGATAATAGTTTTTATTTCCCAATGAGTCAATATTTATAAATTCATTTTGTCCATTTGGTTTTTCCAATTTTATTAAACTACTTTTTAAATCAGCAACTTTTAAATCAATGGGAATTCCCGCAATGTAGTTGTTTACATCTGTTTTGTCTGAAGAAACATAGCTGACACACTTATTTAATAGCGGTGCAAAGATTCCTTTTATTGGGAAATCACTCCACAACAAATTAGGAGAAATGTTAAACACCAATGTTTTATTAGTAATTTTCTCAAATAAAAATGGTGATCCATCGATTAGTGAGATTATCTTTCTCTCCCTTAATTGAGAAGGAAATTTTAAATAATATTTTATTTCCGGTGATTCAATTACAGATTTACTCTGATCTATAAAAAGATTTGAGAACACAGGATGATTAAGAGCAGTATTTTCAAAGGAAGTAGTAATTTCTTTTCCTTCAAAAGCACCAACAGCGTGTGTCGGAGACGTAATGCCAAGCTTATTACAGAAATTGGCAAAGCTCACAACATTTGAATTTGAGCCCGGCATTAATATCAGGTTTCCGTTTTCATTAAAGTGGTCAATTATTTTCTGATCATTAGATAATGCATTTACTCCAATAATAAAAACTACGTCATATTCTTCAAGTAAAACTTGATTACGATTTATTGAATTAAGCGCAGTAACGTTTATATTGTTTCCAGAATTGATTAAGGCAGATTCTAAAAAGAAAATGTCATTTAAATTATCATACAAAATCAGCAAATCGATTTTATCTTTTATCAATATTGAAGTATAAGCTGAATTATCTATTGTAATATCATCATCTTCAAGTCCAGCAGCTATGTCAAGTAAACCTGATGAGTTGATTGTTGTTTCCAAAATTAATTCTTTTTGTTGCGCAGGTGATAAAGAAAAACTTTTCTGTGAAACCCTCTGTCCATTTATAAATAATGACAACGTAGAATTATTTGCAATCTTGTTACCTCTATTTGAAACAATCGCAGAAAATGAAATTGGTTTGTTTACTTCGAAAATTTGATTGTTTGTTTTAAGGTCATCTATCGTTAAGTTACTTAAATTATCATGTGCAAAAGGGATAAAATAAAATTTTGTGTTTTCATTAAAGCTAATTCCATTTTCATTTTTTTCATCAAGCTTTCTCAATCTATTATTCTGAAAATCACTAAAGAGATAAACTTCTTTATTAAAATTTTGTGACTCATCTAATATTTCTGAAACCATTGTTAATGCTTCTTCAAGTGAACCGGTTAATGGATTTAGTTCTGTATCGCTTAATTCATTTTCAATCAATGTTAGCTTTGTGGACGTAAACTGCATTGAAGGTTTGCCGACAGTGATTATAGTTAGTTCATCTCCCTCTTCAAATTCATTCAAAATATCTTTCGCAATTTTCTTTGCTTGATTAAAATAGGAACCATTGTCGTCAATGACAGACATGCTGTAAGTATTATCGATTATAAGCACGGCTGATGTTTTTACGGAAGATGAGCCGGCAATGTTAAAGGATTCAATTGTAGGTCTTGCAAATGCAAAAACAAGAAACATTATTATCAACACTCTTAAAACAAGCAGCAGCCACTGCTTTAGTTTTATATTTCTAATTTTACTTTTCTGAAGTTCTTTCAAAAAAGAAAGTGTACTGAATTCTATCTTTTTTAATTTTCTTAAATTCAAAAAGTGAAGCAGTATTGGAACCGAAGCAGCCAATAAGCCAATTAATATTGCAGGATTAAGAAATACCATTAATTAAAATTTGTCTCCAACAATTTTTCATATTTTGATATCAAAGCAGAGGCATGAATTTCCGAAGTGAATTTTTCCAAAACTCGTTCTCTCCCTCTGTTTGCTAATTTTTTTCTTTTAACGGGTGAGTTTATTAATTGTTCCATTTTATCAGCAAGATCATCCGCATTTTTGTTTTGAAAATAAAGTGAAGTTTCACCATCAATTGCAATATCCAAAATGCCGTCTGAACTTGAACAGATTGTTGCTACTTCCATTGCCATTGCTTCAACCAGTGCAAGCCCAAAAGCCTCAGCATGGGATGGAAATACAAAAATATCGAGCGAAGCAAGAACATCATTTACATCTTTTCTAAATCCCGTAAAAATTATTTTTTCTGACAGATTTTTATCTACCACCATCTGTTTTATTTTATCTGCGTATTCCTCTTCGTTTTCGCTTGGTTCACCAACAATTAAGAATTTTGCTTCAGTATATTTCTTTGAGACGATCTCTGCTGCATTAATAAAATCTTCGTGACCTTTTCCAGGCGTAAATCTCGCCAACATCCCAATCAATAATTTATCACCTATTTTATATTCATTACGAATTTTATTTTTATCACTTTTAGCCGGATCAAATTTTTCAATGTCAATTCCGTTTAACAATAACTCAACTTTACTTTCATCAACCGGACATGTATCAACCAAGTTTTTTTGAATAACGGAACTAATAGCGAAAATTTTATTAACTCTGTTATAAAGCGATCTATGCAAAAAATCTTTTTTGATAATGAATGAGCCGACATGTTTAGTCAAAGTCAATAAAGCTTTAGTAAAACCAAGTTTCAGTGCCGGTACTAAAATCCATAAATCCTTTGATAAGTGCGAGTGAATTAAATCGTAGTTGTTTTTTAAGATTTTTTTTGTTTTTAAAATAGCTTGTAAATTGAAATAGCCAGCAGATTCAACGGTATGTACGACAAAATTATTTGCAGTTGACTCCTTAAAAATTCGGCTATTTTTTATGCACAAAATCTCTGCTTGAATGTTGTCTTTCAGTAATAATTTTACCGTGGTAATTGCATACATCTCCAAACCACCCCAACTTTGGGAAAGGCAGGTAACTAAAACTTTCATTGGTAAATTCTCTTGAGGCTTGCAGATTTAAAGTAGTGCATTAATATTTCATCGAAACGGTAACCTATTTCACTCATAACTGCTGCACCTATTTGACAAAGTCCAACACCGTGTCCCCAGCCAGCACCTTTTATTTTGAAGCTTTGAGGAATTCCATTTTTTATGTCAAGCTTTTCCACTACAAATGCAGAACTATACAAATGCTTCTCAGCAAGTATTCTTCTAATTTCTAATTCCTTCCCGATTATCATTTCTTTCTTTGTGCCGATAATCTTTAACTTTATAATTCTGCCCGACTCACCTCTTTCAACCGGGATAAGATCTTTTATCTCACCAAAATCAAATCCGGTTTTATTGTTAATAAAGTTATTTACTTCATTCTGTTTGTATTCAACTTCCCATCTGTAAAAATCTTGAGTCTCAAGATCAAAATCTTGAAGCACTTGACTGAGTATTTCTTTATCAGTTGTATTACAGAAAGAGGATAAATGGGGATTTAACCATTTTGCAAATCCGGCTTCCCCTCTAACATCCATATCCGCATCATTTAGTTTAAATTTATAATCATAAATTGATTGCAAGTATTCTATTTTTTCCGGCTCCCAAACATTTTCAAATGATTCACTTATTCCACCACAGCATTTGGAATAACGAGCATCACAAATGGCATCTTTGTAATGAAGCACTATTCCATGAGTTTCCTGAATAGCAGCAAGAACATTTTCATTCTGGATTTTTGTTATCCCTTGATATCTCTGGCAATGGTCATCGGAACAAACGTCGTAATTTTTATGGTCTTCCCTACTATACCATTTTATAATTTCAGAATCTGTTTTTACTTGATGATTCACTGAATCTTCTTTATTATTTTTTTTACTTTGTTGAATTTGAGCCAGCAGCCAGCTTCGTGAAATTATTGCGTGGGATTTTAATAATTCTAAATTTGAGTTCGAGCTCATTTCAGATGAAATTACGCTACCCAAATAATCTTCGAGAAGAACAATGTTTATCGCAACAAGTTTATCATCTTCAATTAATATTTTTAGATCACCATTGAATTCCTGATCTTCAAATCTTTCCCAGTGAAAATTGATTCCAATTACAACATTCTTTAGCATAAAACTGACATCAGGGAATTTTGAACTAAAAATAACTTGCTCTTCGAATTCTTTTTCAATCTCAGAATTTTTAAGCATTATTTTGCCATTGGATAATTCAACAGAAAATTTTCCGGTTGTATTCTGAGAATTATCAATTAAATACTCTCCCTTTAATTGAAATTCAATTTTGGAAGAGTTCAGTATTCCAACATGAATGTGAGGTTCTTGCAAAGGTAATTACTTATTAATTAAAAATTATTGGACCCAATTTGATAAAAAATCTTGCTTAATTACAGGGCTAAATTCTATGTATTGATAATGTGCTAAATTTTCAATCTGGTACGGATCATTAGAGAGAATATCTGCTATTTCTTCCATAGAATTTGCCTTTGCAACAAGCACTCCCCCGATTCCCGGTACTTGTATTCCAGCCATTAAAATTGTTCCATTATCACAAAGTTTTTGGATGAATTCCCTGTGACTTGGCCTTACTTCTTGAATTTTTTCAATCGGGGCTTTATAAATTAATTCTATTACAAAATGTTTCATATCAACCTTTAATTAAATTGGGTTATTAGAAAAACTGAAAAATCTTGAAAGCAGTTTCTTAAATATAAATTAATGTGACTAATTTTACTGATTTTTATATAATGATAATCCCAATAATCTTGAAAAATTAAATGAAAAAAACACTTCTTACAGCAATAATGTTAACCTTACTGCTGTCATCTAAATTTAATGCACAAACTCACACAGAATTGACAATAACAGAAGTTATGTTCAGGCCTTCTGTTACAAACGGAGAGTTTGTAGAACTTTACAATACTAGCACAACTACATCACTTGACTTAGACGGTTTGAAAATCAAGTATCACACTTCTACTTCAGATGTAATTACAGGCCATGCGATGGGAACAATTCTAGGACCCGAACAATATGCAGTAATTTTTGAAGGCGATTACGATTTTGCTTCGGGTGATTACAATGCACTTATTCCTGCCGGAGCATTGGTTCTAAAAATCACAACCGTTTCTTTTGGCACTTCGAGTTCAGGTATGGCGGGTACAAGTGACCGCGAAATAAAATTATTAGACGCCTCAGATGTTGAGATTGAATCTTATACTTATTCGGCTGGTAATTCATCCGGAATCTCAGATGAAAAAATAAATATTACAAAAGATAATTCAGCCGGCAATTGGGGAAACACCACAAATTCAAACGGTACCCCGGGATCAATTAATACATTATCTCCCATAAAATTTGATGTTGGCATTAATTCTATTTCTTTGGGAAATAATCCCGCAATTGAAAAAGAGCCATTTGAACTAAACACCAAAATTGAAAATAATGGTACAGATCAAGCAACGAATTTTACAGTAAATATCTACATTGATGAAGACAATGATTTTACTGGTGATCTTGATGAAAAAATTTCTACTCATAATATTGCATCTTTAAATTCAGGCTCAACCACTACACTTGTAGATGATATTTCAAATTTGGAGGAAGGGACATACACTTTTATTGCAGAGGTTGATTTTGCATCAGATCAAAATGCTTTAAATGATGAAGCAAATGAGAATATAGAAGTAATGCCTGCCAAAAGACAATTCAATGATTTAGTAATTAATGAAATTATGTACGATCCGATCGACGACGCTCCGGAATGGATAGAACTTTATAACAACTCCGATGAAATTATAAACATAACAGATTGGATACTTTCAGACCTTACTTCAAGTATTATTATTCCGCAAGCTCAAAACCTGTTTCCAGGAGAGTTTATGGTTTTAGCGGAAAGTGCGAGAATAAGAAATTATTTTTCAGTTCCTGAAAGATTAATTATTGTTGATTTACCATCTTTCAATAACTCCGGTGATAAAATTTCGATTTATCAATATGAAGATACTCTAATTGATGAGGTCGAATATTTTTCTTCTTGGGGTGGCGATGATAATATCTCACTGGAAAGAATCGATCCGGATGGTGAAAGCGATAATGAAGAAAATTGGGGAAGCAGTATCGATGAAAAAGGCGGTACACCTGGGAAATCGAATTCAATCCTAATAAAAAATTATGACCTTTCTCTCTCAAATGTTTTACTAACTCCCGAAATTCCTTTTGCAGGCGACAGTTTAAAAATCGAACTGGATGTAATTAATGTTGGGAAAAACAATGCCGATAATTTTACTGTTTCAATCTTAGATGAAACTAACGGCGTAAATGTTTTTGAAGAAAGTTTTGCAAATTTAGCTTCAAACGATACTGCAAATATTTCAACAACAATTAGTAATCTCGAAGAAAAAACTTATAACTTTATCTTTCAAATTGATTTCTCTCAAGATGAAAACTTAACTAACAACTCAGATACATTGCAAGTAATAATTGCACCGGCTCCAAATACTTTTAATGATGTTGTTATTAATGAGATTATGTATAAACCACAAAGTGGTGAACCGGAATGGGTTGAATTGTTCAACCGTTCAGATGAAGAGATTAATTTACGAGGTTGGCAATTTCTTGATGCATCTTCATCTTTTAATTTTGCTACCGACAGTTTGATTTTATTACCAAATGAATATTTAGTTCTATCGGATGACGAAGCAATATCTGATTTCCACGATGTTACATCAACAATTATATTCGGGAATCTGCCTTCTTTAAATAACAGTGGTGATTTTATTGCAATAAAAGATTCACTTGATAGATTTATAGATTCGCTTACTTATCAATCAAGTTGGGGTGGCAACTCCGGTACTTCCCTTGAAAGAATTGATGTTAATGCCCCAAGCAGCGACGAAGATAATTGGGAATCTTCAACGAGTATCTTTAAGGGTACTCCTGGTAATGTAAATTCCGTAGCACCAGTAAACTATGACCTTGCTATCACAAGTTTTTCTGTTGAAAAAGAGTTAATTATTGGTGACGAGAAAAATAAACTTAGTGGTACTATAAAGAATCTCGGGAAATTTGATACAGGCGAGTTTAAATTGATAGTTGATAAATTTACCCCATCAGATTCAATAAGTGGAAACACTTTTAATCCATTCTTCGAGGAAACTTTTAATGGATTGTTGACAGGAGATTCACTCAATTTCGAAATAGAAAATTTGCCCTCTGAAGACGGTGTCAACAATTTCTCCGCTCAAATAATTTCTAGTGATGAAGAAAAACCAGATAATAATTTCGCGACAACGAGTTTTAATAAAATTGAAACAAGCGGCAGAAGAGGCGATATTGCAATAAACGAAATAATGTATGCTCCTTTACCACCTGAACCGGAGTGGCTGGAGTTCTACAATACCAGTCTAGACACAATAAATATCGATGGTTATAGTTTAGCAGACAGAAAAGATACAGTAGTAATCATTGATGAAGATTTTTTCGTTTTGCCGGGACAATATTTTATTATTGCAAAAGAAGAAGCTTTTTTCGAGAAATACAATTTGGATTCGAATGTAATTATTAACTCCTTCCCATCGTTAAATAACAGTGGCGATCAAATTATTTTACTCAATCCTTTTGGTGGAATTATTGACTCACTTGAGTATAGTTCAAAGTGGGGCGGCAGTAACGGCAAATCGCTTGAAAGAATTAATCCGGAATTGGCTTCTTCAGATTCTGCAAATTGGTCTGAATCTCAATCTCCCGGCGGATCTTCTCCCGGCGGTGAAAATGCAACTATTGTAAAAAACCATAATATTGCTATAAATTCAATTATATCAACTCCGGAAAAACCTTTCAAAGGTGATAATGTAAATTTATCTATCGAAATTGAAAATCAAGGCGATACAAATTCTGTTTTTGTGTTAAATTTATTTGAAGACACAAATCACGATCAAATAGAAGACAACTTAATTTATACTTCTGCCGAAATTGAATTACTTCCCAATGAAAAAACTACTTTTATCATTGAAGATCAATTACAAAACATTGCTAAAAATAAATCTGTTGTTGTAACAGCCGAATTAAACGATGATTCAGATTTAAGTGATAACAAAATCAACACAACAATTTTAATTGGTTATCCACCAAACTCACTTGTGATTAATGAAATTATGTATAAACCTCAAAGCGGTGAACCGGAATGGGTTGAACTTTATAATAATTCCAGTGATCAAGTTGACTTAAAAGATTGGGAGATTTTGGATGTATTGACAAATCCGGTAACAAGGAAAATTACTGATGATTTTATTTCTATCGAACCTCAGTCTTATTTAGTAATCGCTAAAGACTCATCAATACTTAGCTTTCACGATCAAATTCCTTCGCAAATAGTATTATCAAGCTTTGCCAATTTGAACAACACAGACGATGGCATAGTTATCAAAGACGCACACGGCAGCACAATCGACTCAGTGTTTTACAAATCAACTTGGGAAAGTGAAAACGGTTCTTCAATTGAGAGAAAATCATTTGACGGCTCGTCTGTTGACTCAACAAACTGGAATGTGTCTAGTGATGTTGAACAAAGTACTCCCGGCAGAAAAAACAGTGGCGGAATAGCTATTCAAAGAAATCATGATTTGGCGGTTAATGAAATTTCTTTTACACCCGAAAGCCCTGTAAAAAATGACAATATTTTTGTATCTGCAAAAACCGTAAACATTGGTGATACAACAGCAACAAATTTTTCCGTGAATTTTTATTATCAAATTCAAGAGGCACTAATTCTTTTTTCTGAAGAGAACGATTTGGAATTAAACTCTGGTGATTCACTTACAATCACTTCATCAAATTCATTTTCAATTACAGAACAAACAATTGTAAAAGCAGAAGTTATTTTTGAAAGTGATGAAAATCCCGGAAACAATTTTAAAGAAACTGAAATAAATATTGGCTTTGCCCTTTCTTCAATTTTAATAACTGAAATTATGTACTCACCGATTGATGGCGAACCTGAGTGGGTAGAATTGTACAACAATTCAAATGAACAAATTAATGTTTTCAATTGGGGAATTAGCGACGCAACTTCGTCAATAAAAAATATCTCCCCGGAGATTTTATTTGTTTCACCAGGTGAGTTTTTTATTGTAACATCTGATTCTTCAGAGTTAAAAAATATTTATAACGTTGATTTCAAAATCTTTCAGGCAAGTTTCGGTAGTCTAGGAAACAGCGGAGACGCGGTTTTTATTTATGATCCATTAAATAATGTAATTGACAGTGTTGAGTATTCACCAGAGTGGGGCGGCACAAGCGGTTTTTCACTTGAGAGGGTCAATTTCGCAAATCAATCGCAAGAAAGTGAAAACTGGTCAACTTCTCTTTCTTTTGATAGAGCTACTCCGGGTATCTTAAATTCAGTTTCAGAAATTACGGTTTATTCAAAGGATCAAATTATAATAAACGAAATAATGTTTGAGCCGGATACGGATAATGCAGAGTTTATAGAGATTTACAATAACTCCGACAGCATAATTGAGATCGGCGGTTTCAATTTCGTTGATGATAAAGACGATGCAACTCCTTTTTCCCCTCATTTATACTCATTTGAACCAAAAGAGTATTTTATCATTGCAAGCGATTCTTCTTTCTTTTCAACCTATCCCTTTGTTGATGAAAATATTGTGAGCATTATTAATTCTTCAAGTCTCGGACTTTCAAATGATGAAGATGTAATTGTTATTAAAGACTTTTTCGGCAACACGATTGATTCACTTAAATATAATTCCGACTGGCATAACCAAAATATTTTAAATACAAAAGACAGATCGCTTGAAAGGCTGAATCCAGGGATTACAACAAACTCTGCAACTAACTGGAGTACGAGTGTTGTAAGCATGGGCGCTACACCGGGCGAGAAAAATTCTATTTTTCTCGAGCACCAAAAAAGCGAATCAAACATCAGCATTTCTCCGAATCCGTTCTCGCCGGATAACGATGGGTTTGAAGATTTCACTTCAATTAATTATTCTCTCTCAAAGCCAATTGCTCAAGTGCGAATAAAAATTTACGACAGTAAAGGAAGACTTGTGAGAACTCTTTCAAACAATCAGTCTGTCGGAGCCAGCGGCTCAATCATTTTCGATGGATTGAATGAAGATGGCAATGCACTGAAAATGGGTATATATATTGTTTACATGGAAGTTGTTGATGCGCTAAACGGATCAACTGAATCATTCAAAGAAGCAATTGTAGTTGCGAGGAAACTTTAAGATAACATTATGAGTTTAAAAGCATTGTTATTCCAGTAAAAACATGGGATCAAAGTGCTGTCATTTCGATGGAGCCTGTTTTGTGGGTGACTGAGAAATCTTATGCAAAGTTTAAGATTTCTCACCCGATAAATCGGGATTCGAAACGACAATAAAAAACTCTTGAGATTCCGGTATTCAACTTAGCGTTGAAACCGGAATGACATGTAGAAAATTGTCGAAGCTCACGAAAATATTTTTAACAATAAATTAAATTGCAGTTGATTTCAATAAAGATAAATTCCATTCAAATTTTCCAAAAAATCTAGAAAGGGTTAGATATGAACAACTTGAAAAAAGTAGTATTTGCAGTAATGTTAATTACATCTGTTTTTATTTATAATGGCTGCGGCGCAAGCAACACTGTTAAAGGCGGAGCAATTGGTGCTGCTGCTGGTGGTGCCTTGGGCGGATTGATAGGTAGTGCTTCCGATAACACAGCGACAGGTGCAATTATCGGTGCTGTATTGGGCGGAACAGCAGGAGCATTGATCGGCAATTATATGGATCAACAAGCGGAAGAAATTAGAAACGATATAAAAGGCGCTAAAGTAGAACGCGTCGGAGAAGGTATTAAAATTACTTTTGACTCGGGAATTCTGTTCGCTGTTAACTCATCCGATTTGAACCAGACTTCCAAAACTAATATTGTTGAGCTTTCCCGCATATTGAAAAAATATGACGACACAAACATTTTTATTGTCGGGCACACAGATGCTACCGGATCAGAACAACATAATCAAGGATTATCCGAAAGAAGAGCAAAATCTGTTACTGATTATGTAACATTGCAGGGGGTTAATGTCGGCAGAGTAACAATGCTTGGTAAAGGCGAAACCGAACCGGTTGCTACAAACGACACTGAAATGGGTAGATTACAAAACAGAAGAGTTGAACTTGCAATTTTTGCTAACGAAGAATTAAAGGATGCTGCTGAAAGCGGTAATCTTGTAATGCCTAATTAATAAATTTAAGCCCGGTTTAAATACCGGGCTTTATTATTGTAATAATTGTCTTCACAATTCATTAATACTTTTAAATTGAAACCAAATTTATTATATTTTGTCTAAGTATATGAGGCTTAAAAGGAGGAGAAATGTCTAGCTCAATTGACATAGTAATAGATCAAGCACAAAAAATAATTATTAGTAGAATGGGTCGTCATGCTGATACTACCGCTAATAAGAAGACATCACCCAATAATAAAAGAAAGAAAACAGAAAAAACTTCTGGAAATAACGTGAAAATTGTCAAAAAATAAAAACTATAGTCTTTTAGATGACAAACAATATATTTGAAGACAATGATTTCTATAAGCAAGAAGAACTTGAAAGAAAATTTAACGAAGTTGATAAAAATAGCTTTAGAACATGTTTCAGAGTTGACTACGCAAGAATAATTCACTCCCCATCGTTTAGAAGGTTACAAGGTAAGACTCAATTATTCCCATATTTTGAATCAGATTTTTTTAGGAATAGGTTAACACATTCTCTCGAAGTAGCTCAGATTGCAAAATCAATTGGACTGAAATTTAATCAGTTTTTATTTGAAGAAGGTAAAGCTAACTTCAAGATTGACTTAGATTTATTAGAACTTGCTGGATTAGCACATGATTTAGGTCATCCTCCATTTGGTCATATTGGTGAAAAGGCTTTGCATGAACAAATGTTAGAATATGGAGGGTTTGAAGGTAACGCTCAAACTCTTAGGATTTTATCAAAAATTGAAAAGAAACGAATAGTAAACAAAGAATTTATATGTGGAATCGATGGGAATGGGAATGATAAAAGAGTAGGATTAAATCTAACACATAGGAGTTTGGCTTCAGTTTTAAAGTACGATAAAATAATCCCTATAAAAAATGATGATCCAGAAATCAAAAAAGGTTATTATGATTCTGAGAAAGAATTAGTTCATGCAATAAAAGATAAGTTAGGTATAAAACGAAACAAAGAATTAAAATCAATTGAATGTGATATAATGGATATTGCGGATGATATAGCTTATTCTACTTATGATTTAGAAGATTCATTTCAGGCTAAGTTTCTATCTCCATTCATCATTACATCATCAATAATTGATAATAACTTCATTGCAAAACTAAGAAAAAAGGTTAATAAGAAACTAAACAAAAAATATTCATCTAAAGTTATCAAAGACACTATTTATGAAGTTTTTGAAAAATTATTCAACGAACAAGACGTAAATTCATCAAATATAATTAAAGAGAATAGACCATATATTAATAAATTCATGCCTTACAAAACCTCACATGAAATTGTTGAAAGAGGATATTTAAGAACTGAATTAACATCTCACCTAGTTAATGAATTTGTTTCAGCTGTTGATTTGGAATTAGATGAAAAAAATCCTGTACTATCAAAAATTAAAATTGATCCTGAAACTCGATTAAGAATAGAGATACTTAAGAATTACACTTATATATCACAAATAGAGTCTCCAAAACTTAAAATAACTGAAGTTCGAGGTAAGGAAATAGTAAAAGAAATATTTACTCAGTTAAGTCAAAAAGATGGTTTCAAACTTCTACCGAGTGATTACAGAGAACTATATGACAAAGTAAAAGGGAAAAAGAATAAAAATAGAATTATATGTGATTTCATTGCAGGTATGACCGATAGATATGCAATTGAATTTTATGGAAGACTTAAATCAGAGGACCCTCAAACGATATTCAAACCTTTCTAAATCAAACTAAAGTTCACCACCTTTATTCTTACGATTTCAAAACAGTTACAAAAAAATGAATCAATAATTAAATGATAATCCCTATTATCGCTTTCCTTTTATAAAATTTGTGAGAGAATTTGCCGCAATTTATTCTGTAACATTTTTTAAGGTTGTCGATGTTGACAGGGATTTTTCCAGCAGTGGAATTGTGACATTAAAGAACAATAATGTTGAAGCCAATAAAATATTGGCCTCATTCAAT
Source organism: Melioribacteraceae bacterium (assembly GCA_028282005.1). Classification (GTDB taxonomy): domain Bacteria; phylum Bacteroidota; class Ignavibacteria; order Ignavibacteriales; family Melioribacteraceae; genus JANQIV01. The sequence continues at coordinate 30,407 of JANQIV010000180.1, forward strand.
TTATTCTGTTTCAGTCAAATTTCCATCGTAGATGTGCTTTAAATTTCTCTTTTTGGCGAGCTGTATTTGTTTTGCTCTTTCTTTGTAGCGTTCTTTTTGAGTTGACGAAACTTTATCGTAGCAGTGTGGACAAGAAATACCCGGCACATACTTTTCCGATTTCATTTCTTCTTCGTCAATCGGCATTCTACACGCATAACACTGGTCATATTTTCCTTTATCCAGATTTTGATCTACGGAAACTCTCTGATCAAAAACAAAACATTCACCGTCCCATTTTGATTTTTCGTTATCTATCTCTTCAAAGTATTTTAAGATTCCGCCTTGAAGGTGAAAAACATTTTCAAATCCTTTTTTATTTAAAAGTGATGTAGATTTTTCGCAGCGTATTCCCCCAGTGCAGAACATTGCCACTTTTTTATGTTTGCCCGGATCAAGATTTTTATCAATCCACTCCGGAAAATCACGGAATGTTTTTATATCGGGATTTACAGCTCCTTCAAAAGATCCGATTTTTACTTCGTAATCGTTTCTCGTGTCAATCAAAACTACTTCGGGATCATTTAATAATTCATTCCATTCTTCCGGCGGAAGATATGTACCGGCATGCTGATTCGGATCAATGTCTTCAACGCCCATGGTAACAATTTCTTTTTTTAACTTTACCTTTGTTCTGTAAAATTCATGTTGATCAGAATATGATTCTTTATGCGTTAAGGCAGCTAATCTTTCATCAGACTTAAGATATTTCAACAATTCATCAATGCCTTCTCTGGTTCCGCAGACAGTTCCGTTAATTCCCTCTTTTGCCAAAAGCAGAGTCCCTTTTACATCAAGCTCTCTCATTTTATTTAAAAGCGGCTCACGTTTTTCTTCGTAATCATCAAGCCTAACAAATTTGTACATTGCCGCTAAAACGTAATTCATAAACTTCCTTGCTATTTATTTATTTGGACAAAACATCCAAATATAAAACAGACAGAATTTAATTACAAAATTTGAATCCCACTTTTTAACAGCTCGCAATTTTATATCTGTATCAAACCATATGTTATAGAATAACTTTTATCCACCTAGAAAATCAAGTAGTTTTGATACAGGGAACTGTTTTGTTAGATAAATACTAAACTCTGGTTTACCTGAATCAAATAATCCTCTTAATTGTCCTCCTAGTTTTAACCCAATTCCTTTTTCTACTAAACTAAAGCTAGTGTTGTATCCAAAGCTTTTATTAAACTCTGATGAGAATATTCTTCCTGGTTCAGTGTTCCAGCCAATAAGCATTTTTACCTTGAGTGTAAAAGGATGGTCATCTATATATAGAATTCCACCGAATCCAAATATTGATTCATTTACCGTAAATTTTTCTTCTTTACTTTCTTCTAAATTGAAAGGTTCCCGTGCTAATACTTCTTCGGCAATATTCCTTGAATCCACTATTGAAGTATCTGGATTTGTTAAGCTAAATTCAGTAGTCTTTGTAACATCAACTTTACGAAATTCAAAGTGAGTAGCAAAATAAAGGTATTTCGTTAATTTGAAAGTGGGAGAGAAAAAAACACTCAGATACTCTTGTGATGTTTCAATAACTTGTTCGATCTCATTTGAGATTTGTTTTCTGAGAGTATCGTCATCAGGGATAGACTCAAAGTAAAAATCATTTAGATTATCTCTTTCAGATGTAGTAATACTTCTATTGTTTATAAGTCCAATATCAATTCCAAATTTTGAAAAATCATCATACTTGAAAGGGGTCCAAACTTCAGTTAAAAAACCTCCAATTTCTGCATATACGGCATTTGTATTTATTCCATTTATAAAATCGAAATTCGCCCCTAAAGATATTTGAACTGCGGGTTTTTCTGAACTTTTGTTTATTTCTTTGAAGAAATCTTCTTGACCAGTACCCCTCTTTACTTGTTCAATAATATTAACGATAGCCAATACTTTTGAGGGTTCAGCATTTGTTATAATACTATTAGTTAATGTATCAGTTAATACTTTACTAAAATTTAACAAAAATTCTTCTTTAAGATTTAAAGCTGTATGATGAATAAGTGTGTATTTTTCTTCAGTAAGGCCAAAAGAATTATCAGGAGTTTCGGCTATTTTCCTGATGTATTCATTTTTATCATTTAATATTATTTCTATTAGTTCAGTACTAGGAATTTCATCTCCAGAATCTTTTGTTTGATCAAGTATTTTGGACTTAATCAACTCCGGCAAGTTTAAATCAAAGTGAGTTTTTGCTTTTATTTTAGCTTTTTCCAGATTATCAATTATTTGTCTTACTGTTTTCCCATCAATGTTGAAAAGATTTTCTAAGACATCTATAAATATTGTCTTTCCGGCTTCTTCAGCCAAGTCTATTTCAACCTTATTTCCGCCAAAATTTAAAGTGGGTTTTGTAGGAGTTCCGTCTTCACTAACTTGGGATAAAGTATAGTTATGTAAAGATAAGAAGACACAAAGTGTAATTAAAAAAAGTATATATTTTTTCATTTTTACCTCTACTTTTTATTTGAAATACAATATCAGACATGGTGTATTAATATTAAATAATATTTAATATTAATCAATGGCAATTAATTTTTTAATATTAAAAATATTTGAATAGTAGCTTAGGAGGACTACTTCTGAAAAAGTGAGATCTATGGAGAATTCATTAAAAATTACGGATTGGTCTTACTTATATTCTAAACCAAGAATGATTAATAAAACATATAAATTCACACAATAAATTTCCCTGATCATTTGTAACTTTGTAATGTAAATAAAACTACTTTCGGCGGCAATGCAATGGAAAATTTCTTTTCGATAATCCAAGGAAAAAATCTAGTCAGCGATGACTTAAAAGAAGAGCTTAAAAATAGCTTCACAAAATCCTTTTACCCAAAAGGAACTGTTTTTATAAAAGAAGGAAACTACTGCTCGGAATTATTTTTCCTCAAAAGCGGTTTGGTGCGTGCTTATTGCTACGACCAGGAAAAAGAAATTACAACATGGTTTCATTTTGCCGATGATATTTTCACCTCTTTCTACAGTTTTTTCAGCAAACGTCGCAGCTTTGAAAATTTTGAAACACTAGAAGACTCCACTGTTTTTTCAATTCAGCAAAAAGACCTCGACCGGCTTTACGATTCTTATCCCCAGCTTGAACGGTTTATGCGCCTGCATCTCGAAGAAAGTGTTGCCGAGTATGATTACTTCACAAAAGGTTTTCTTTTTATGACTGCAAAAAAACGCTATGAACAACTATTGTCCCTGTATCCCGATATTGAGCAAAGGGTTAACCTCGGACATATCGCTTCTTATCTTGGGATTACACAGGAAACTTTAAGCCGGATTCGCAGCAAATAAAATCTCCTCCAAAAACTTTCCTAATACAATTTTGACAAATGTCAAAGGAATCTCAATTGAGCAGAATTAAGTTTGATTCAACTTTTTAACAATTTGGAGATTTTAAATGACAACAATAACAAATATCCATAAACATTTTTTTGTGATCTTAATTTTAGTATTTTCACAGAGTGCTTGCGCGCATCCTAAACTCGAAAACTTGAAAGAATCCAAAGTGAAAGAAATTCCTATCGCTGAGATTTCCAAGCAGGAAGAAAAAATTGAAATCGTCACTCTCCCCAATTTCTTTGTTGCCGGATTCTCAATGAAGACAGCGATGAAAGAGGACAAAATTGAAAAAGATGTTGAAAAGTTATGGGATAAATTTAACGAAAATTATGACCCGGAATTGTATCATAAAAGATCTGATGACAAAATTTATTTTGTGATGCATAATTACAAAAACAAAGGCGAAGATGGGTTAGAAATTCTTGTAGGATTTAGGATGAAAAATGTTTCGGGGGTTGACAAAAAATATTCTCATGTTGAAATTAAGTCCGGCAGCTTTGCCAAAGATAAGCCGAAAGGCACATCGGCTGATGAAGTAATTGAAGCATGGGAAAAGATTTACGGATTAAAATTAAACAGAATTTACACTTACGACATTGAAGCCTATACGATAAATGAGGAATTCGAATTAACAGACGTTGATTTATTTATCTCCGTTAAAAATTAAGGAGCGACAATGAAAAACTTAAAAGTATATTTGATAAAAGCTTCGGCAGGCAGCGATTATTCCGAATACAAAAAGAAAACCGGTGGGCCACCGCAGAACATTTTTTCTACTGCCGCGTGCACACCCAAAAGTGTAGATATTGAAATGACCGATGAAGTAGTCGGCATGAAAGTAAATTACAAATCCGATGCGGATATCGTTGCGATATTTATGTCGACACCCGATGCTTATAAGGCTTACGAGATCGCGAAAAAATTTAAAGCAAAAGGTAAGACAATTGTTTTGGGCGGACTACACACAAAGTTTGTGCAGGAAGAAGCTAAAGCAAACTGCGATGCAATTTTGGTCGGCGAAGCTGAAGGCATCTGGGAAGAGCTACTTGAAGATTACCGCAATAATCAGTTAAAGCCAAAATATGAAAGAACTACTCTGTTTGATTTAGCTGAACTGAACCCGTACCCGCTGGATATTATTGACCCGGCACATTACGATTACACATGGTCGGTTGTAGTATCAAGGGGCTGCCCTTACAGCTGCGATTTTTGTTTGGTTCCGGAGTTCTCCCCCCGCTACAGAATGAGGCCGGTGGAAAATATTGTAAGCGAAGTAAAAGCCGCTAAAATCTGGGGAATTGAATGGTGTGAACTTCACTCGGATAATCTGACTGTTAACAAAAAATTCGCTATGGAATTATTCAGACAATTAAAACCGTTGGGTATGAATTTTTACGCTGAGACAACAATTAAAATCTCAGAAGACGAAGAGTTGATGAAAGCAGCTTACGATGCAGGCTTGAGAATGGTTTTACTTGGGTTAGAAACTATTTCAAAGAAAGCGCTCAAAGAGCAAAATAAAGGTTTCGTTGATCCTGACAAAATGAAAGCCCAAATTGAGAAAATAAACAGCTTCGGAATTAAAGTCGTTTCTGATTTTCTCTTTGGCTTTGACGATCACGATCATAATATTTTTGAGGACACATATCAGCACACAAAAGATTTTAAACTGGAAGAAATTTTCCCGCATCTGCTTATTCCGTTTCCCGGGACAAACACATTTAAAAAATTTGAGGCCGACGGACGAATCCTTACAAAGGATTGGTCAAAGTACGACGGCACTCAGGCGGTATTTCAGCCAAAGCAAATGATGCCGGAAGACCTTGAAAACGGGACTCAGTGGTTCTGGCAAAAACATAACGGATTTTTAAAGAACGCGTTAAAATCATTATTTGGGAGTAGCTTATAAAATGCAAACAAAATGGAAAACAATAATCGGCTTAGTATTGCTTGTGATAGCAATTTACTTTAACATTCACTGGATCTGGAGTTGCCTATTTCTCTTTTGGGCAATCAACGATCTGATAAACAAGCGCACATATTTTATTGAAGACGTGCCGAGAAGTACAAACCCGGTTTTATACTGGATAATTATCGTGATCTGGCTTGTGCTTGCGGTTTATTCTTTTATCCCCGAATGGTGGTGGTTCAGGTAAAACTGCCACTGCTTTTATTCATCACTAAATAAAATTACAAAATGAAAAAACTATCATTGAGGGGTATCTTCAATAGATACCGTTGGAAAATTACGTTCACTTTCGCGCTGCTTGCAGTAGAAAATGTTTTAAACTTGCTGGTGCCATTCACTTTGGGACTTGCGATAAACGATTTGATCGACCACAAATACAACGGTGTTATTTACTTTGTCGCTATTTGTTTGATCAAGTTAGTTATCGGTGTTGCGCGAAGATTTTATGACACACGGACTTACTCTAAAATTTATGTGGATACTGCTTCCGAAACTGTTGAGAGTGAGCAAAAGAAAAATTCAAGCGATTCAAAAACCGTTAACCGTTCAAATCTTATTGAAGAAATTACAGCTTTCTTTGAGCATGAGCTTGCGCAAGGATTCACTTCTCTTTTTGGAGTCGTTGGTTCTGTAGTTATGCTATCTATTTTTGATTACAAATTATTAATAGGTGCTGCTATCTCTGTTGTCCTGATCTTTGCAGTTTACATGTTCAGTGAAAATAAAATATACTTTTTCAATCAGTCAATGAACGATGAGCTTGAAAAACATGTGGATATTATTTCTTCTAAAAAGAATAATATTATAAATGAACATTTCAGCAGTTTAGCAAAATGGCGAATCAAGTTATCGGATTTGGAATCGATCAATTTTGGTTTGATTGAATTCATTCTCTTTAGTTTGATTATTTTTACACTGAGTATTGCTGTTACTACGGGAAATCCGACACCGGGCGGTATCTTTTCCATACTAGCTTATGTAATTGAATTTGCGGATGGGGTTTACATGCTGCCGTATATTTATCAGCAAAAAATCAGATTAAATGAAATTATCAGCCGGATCAATTCGTAGTCATAAAGTGTTTTTTAGATCAGCTCAATTATCATCAAGGTAACAAACAAAAGATACAGAATCACAAAGAACGCATTACTTATTTTTTTGATCATGCTTTAATCCATTTTATTTTCACAACAATTTATTTATCAAAATGAAACCACGGTGAAAATAAAAACGAATTGATGATTAAATGGCTTTTAATGATTAATTGAAAGGTTGAATTGAAACTGTTACTTGCCGAACTGTTATCAGATAACCGAACTTGTTTTTCGAAACATATTCTAATTTTTATGTTAATCGAATAATCATTTGGGATTCTTTTATCTAAATTATATTTTTGAAACGACACTTATTAACCAATTGGAGAAAAAATGGACTTCACAAAAGAGAAACAAATTATTAACGACACATATTCTGAAATGATAGAAATCATTCTAAATAAACCTAAAACTGAAGAATATGAAAATATGAGAATCTATTTTGAAAATGTTCACGCAAGAATGAATGACTGGGCTAAAAAGCTAAAAGATGTAAAAGAATTACTTGAAGAAAAAGAACCAACACAAGATATTTCTGCTGATAATAGACCGGCTTAAGATGAGCGATTACCAACAAAAAGTTGAGGATTTTCTAAACTCAAAAAGCATTGCTTTTGCAGGTGCTTCACGCAGTAAGGATAAAAACGTAGCCAATGGCATTATGAAAAAATTTTCCGAGAATGGTTACAAAGTTTTCCCTGTAAATCCGCACGCGACAGAAATTGACGGCTTTCCATGCTACCCTGATGTTAAATCAATCCCTGAAAAAATTGATGCGGTTATGATATCAACAAAACCTATTCATTCTTTAAAAGTTGTAAAATCTTGTAAAGAAGCGTCAGTTGAGAGAATATGGTTTCATCGTTCTTTTGGCGATGGAAGCTATTCGAAAGAAGCTGCGGATTTTTGCAATGTGAATGGAATCTCTACAATTGAAAATGGATGTCCAATGATGTTTTTGGAACCAGTGGATACTTTTCACAAATGCTTTAAACACGTCCTCAAATTTTTTGGCAAACTTTCAAAGTAAGATTTATGCGGTATTTTGTGCCGCATAAATCACTTTATTCTGTCCAATAATTTTTATACAATTCTCTACAATTTTTCAATAAACAATTACAACTGTGCGAAAATATTTAAGCATACTTTTTATTTGTTTTATCAACTTAATTTTTTCACAATCCGACAGGGTTAGAATTGAGCGTGTATCGTTAGACGAAGGTGTTTCCCACAACATGGTTTTATCGATCATGCAAGACTCTAAAGGTTTTATGTGGTTTGGTACAATGTTCGGCTTGACCAAATATGACGGAAATAAATACACAGTCTACAGGCATAACCCTACTGACGTAACTTCCCTTTCGAACGATGACATTGTTTCAATACTTGAAGACAGTAACGGAAATTTATGGGCAGGATCATTTGGAGGCGGATTAAACAAACTTAATAAGGGTACCGGAACATTTACTAGATTTGATATTAATTTCTTTGGGCTTGAAAAAGAATGGAATGGTAGAATCTGGGCTTTAGCAGAAGATGCAGAAAAGAATTTGTGGATTGGAACAGAAGGTGCCGGAGTAATCAAACTTAATCCCGTTACAAATGATTTTACAGTTTTTAGCACAAACGTCAATGATTCCACATGTTTAAATAACGATTTTGTTAATGATATATTTATTGATACTGAAAAAAATATTTGGCTTGGTACAGAAAACGGCGGATTGGACCTGTACTTAAAAGACTTGAACTGCTTTGAGCATTTTAATCTTAAAGACTCATTAAATATCTCTGGACGAGTAATTGTTACAAGAATTTATGAGCTTGAAGAAGATGTACTTTGGCTCTGCACAAATAAAGGCCTTTATAAATTTTTCAAAAAAACTAAAACATTTTCATCTTTTTTTGATTCTGAACTCTCACGTTTAAATTCAATCCCGCTAAATAGTGTTTTGCAAGCTAGCGACGGAAAAATTTGGTTTGGTTCCGGCTTCGGACTTTTTGTATATGATCCTGCAATTGACATACTCAATCATTTTTTTAATCAGCCCAATAATGAGAATTCAATAAGTGGAAATGATGTAACAGCACTTTGTGAAGATAATGCAGGCATAATTTGGATTGGCAATTTCCTTGGTGGAATTGATAAAATTTATGTTAATAAAGATAAGTTTGAGATTATTCGTGGTACTCCAATTGATCCCAACAGCTTGCTTAGCAATAATCAAATAACCGATTTTATGGAAGACGAAAACGGATATGTTTGGGTAGCTACTGGTTTTGGCTTAAACAGGCTTGACACAGACTTAAGGACTTCAATAAAATTTTTCCACAATCCGAATAATTTGAATAGTATTTCAAATAATAAAATAATCAGTTTAGGATTAGACAAAGAAGGCAATTATTGGATTGGGACATTAAATGGTTTAGACAGAATAAATAGTAAAATTCAAAAAATTGATCATTACATTCATAATCCGAGTGATATTAATTCAATTAGCAGTAACAGAATAAATGACATATTTTTTGATTCCGTTGGTGAACTCTGGGTAGCCACAGACAACGGACTAAACAAATACAGCGATGCTACTAATAACTGGGAAAGATTCCTGCCTAAGAGAGGTAGTAGTAGTATTGGAGATTTATACGTTGTTACAATTTTTGAAGATTCCAAAAGTAATTTATGGATAGGAACTTATAAAGGATTGAGTCATTACGAAAGATCAACAGGATTATTTACCAATTATAAACAGAACCCAACTGAGCCTAACAGCTTAAGTAATAATTATGTTTTTGTTATACACGAATCAATGGACAGCAGCATTTGGATTGGGACTGGTGGCGGTTTAAATAAATTTGATCCTTTGACAAAAAAATTTACTTTTTACAACAAATCAAACGGATTGCCAAATGATGTGATTTGCGGTATCCTCGAAGATGACGACGGACTTTTGTATATCAGCACTCACGGTGGATTTTCCATTTTTGATCCGTCTACAGAAAAATTTACAAATTTTAATGTAGCAGACGGTTTACAAAGTAACATGTTTTACCAAGGCTCATTTCTAAAAAGGAAAAATGGGGATATGCTTTTTGGAGGGATCGACGGATTTAACGTATTTAATCCCAATAATTTGAATAACAATCCACATAAACCTTCTGTATATCTAACATCAATTAAAGTTTTCGATAAAGAACTAAAACTTGAGGATGATTTAACTGAACTTGAAGAAATTGAATTTTCGTATAATGACAACTTTATAACTTTTGAATTTGCCGCACTGGATTTTACAAATCCGGCGAGAAATAAATATCAGTATTTGCTCGAGGGTATTAACTCTAATTGGATTGATAATGGGAATAATAATGTAGCTAGTTATACAAATTTACCGCCGGGTAATTACAGATTCAAAGTACGCGGCTCCAACAGTGACGGGGTGTGGACAGAAATACCTTTAGAGGTTGCAATTATTATCAATCCGCCGTTTTATCAAACTTGGTGGTTTTTTCTTATCATAATAGCTACAGTTTCTGCAATTTTGTTTTCGCTTCACAAATTACGTGTTGAACGAGAAATTGATAAAGCCCTTGAAATAAAGCAGGCAAGAGAACAGGAAAACTTAAAAGTAAGGCGTAAAGCTGCTGACGATTTCCATGATGAACTAGGTAGCAGATTAACAAAAATTTCTTTATACAGCGAAATTATTAAACGTAATAAATTTGCACCCTCAGAAACAAATGAGAATTACGTTGATAAAATAAGTGAGATCTCAAAAACATTAGCATTTGGGATGAGAGATTTCATTTGGACTCTAGATCCGGAAAAAGATACTCTTTATGAAGTAATTATTAGACTGAAAGATTTTGGTGATGAAGTATTTGATAAAACCGGAATTGCATTTAGGGTAGACGGTGTTGAAAAAAACCTGGAAGATATTAGACTTAGTATGGACTGGAGAAGGCATTTAACACTAATCTTTAAAGAAGCCATGAATAATATATTAAAATATGCTTCATGCAAAAATGTTACTCTTTCGGTTTGCAGCAACAATGGTGAAATAAAGATGGCAATAAAAGATGACGGAAGCGGTTTTGATATTG
>JANQIV010000182.1 GCA_028282005.1 Melioribacteraceae bacterium
ATAGTTGATGAAAATGATGATCCCAATGAGCTGAAGTACCAAAATTTAAGAAAGTGGAGAGTAGAATTGGAAAAGGCTCTTCATCATCAGAAATCAGATTTTGCATTTCTTAATAATCTTGGAAGAATAATTAACCAATTCAAAATTCCTGTTGATCCTTTCTTTGATTTGATTAAAGGAATGGAGATGGATATTCAGTCCAAGAAGTATATAACAGTTGATGACCTAATGGATTATTGCTATCATGTGGCTTCAACAGTTGGATTAATGTGTATTGAAATTTTTGGTTATAAGAATAAATCAACAAAAGATTTTGCTGTAAATCTCGGATTGGCAATGCAGTTAACCAACATTTTGAGAGATGTTAAAAAAGATTTTGAGAATAATAGAATATATCTTCCCGAAGAAGTATTGAAAAAACATGAATACACAATAGATGATTTAAGTCAGAATATCTATAACGATAATTTTGTTTCCCTCATGTCGCAAGAAGCAGATAGAGCAAAATACTATTTTGAAAAAGCTACTAAATCATTAGATATTGAAGACAAGCCTTCGATGTTTGCAGCAAGAGCAATGCAGCACATTTATCAAAAATTACTTAGAAAACTTGAAGCAGAAAGATTTAATATTTTTGATCAGCCAATAAATGTTTCAAAGTTTGAAAAAGTTGGAATAGCAGTTAGCGTTTATGCTAAATATAGTTTAGTTTATTAATGGCAAAAGGAATTGTAATTGGCGGTGGACTCGCCGGTTTAAGCACTTCAGTTTATCTCGCAAAAAAAGGAATTAAAGTAACTCTCTTAGAGGCTTCACCTAAAATGGGTGGAAGAACTTATTCGTTTAATCAAAACGATACAATGATAGATAATGGCCAGCACATTTTGATGGGTTGTTATGATTACACATTCGATTTTTTGAATGAAATAAATGCAATAGATACAATTGAATTTCAGAATAATTTAAAAGTAGTTTTTGTCGAAAGCGGTGGGAAGTTTTCCGAACTAAATGCTGAAAAGTTTTTTTATCCCTTGAATCTTTTTTTCGGAATTATGAAATACAGCTCTTTACGTTTCCGTGATAGATTATTAATAATAAAATTAATGTTGAAATTACCTTTGATCGACTTAAAGTCCTTACGCAATAAAACAGTTGAAGAGTGGTTGATCGAAGAAGGGCAATCAAAGAATACAATAAATAATTTATGGTCAATTCTAGCTATCGGTACATTAAATTCGGAATTAAATGTTGCTTCTGCTGAAATTTTCTGTAGAATATTAAAAACAATTTTCTTTACCGGAAATAAATCAACAAAAATAGTTTTACCAAAGGTGGGGTTGTCTCAAGTTTTTTGTGATAATGCTAAAGAATGCTTAGCGAATAAAAATGGCGAAATAAAATGTTCTGAAAAAGTGACTGGAATTAAAATTGCAAATAACATTGTTAAAAAAATAGAAACTAATGTAGAAAATTATTCTGAATTTGATTTTGTTGTTTCATGTATACCCGCTCATAGTTTAGAAAAAATATTTGAAAACTTTGAAGATAATTTTGAATACGAATATTCTCCAATAGTTACAGCTCATCTATGGCTTGACGAAAATCCCTTTATAGAAAGATTTTACGGATTGATAGATTCAAAGATTCACTGGTTGTTTAACAACAATAGCCATTTATCTTTGATAACAAGTAGTGCAAATGAACTTGTAAATTTAGATAATAATAAAATATTTCAAATTATGTGCTCGGAATTAGAAAATTATTTTCCTATATTCTATAGAAATCTGGTTAAAGATTATAAAGTAATTAAAGAGAAAAGGGCTACTTTTCTCCCAACCATTGAATACAGTAAACGGCGATTAAATATATATTCTTCTATTAAGAATTTGTACTTTGCAGGTGATTGGACAAATAATGAATTACCTGCTACAATTGAAAGTGCCATAAAAAGTGGCAGAGTCGCTGCCGACAAAGTTATTTCAGATTTTATTATTAATTAATCTCCTCGAAAGACAAAAGATTGGAGGAAAAAATGTCTAAAATATTAAAAGAAAAGTTGTTTTCTAAGATTGAGGAATGGAGACCCAGAACTGCTAAACTACTTAAAGAACATGGGGATACCGTTGTTGGTAACGTTACTATAGCCCAAGTGATCGGGGGCATGAGAGGTGTAAAATGTTTGACTACAGATATCTCTTACTTGGATCCAATGGAAGGAATTAGATTTAGAGGTTACACTATTCCTGAAACACTTGCTGCTTTACCAAAAGTACCTGGTGCTGAAATGCCTTATGTTGAAGGCTTTTTCTATTTATTACTTACGGGAGAAATTCCAACTGAAGCAGAAGTTAATGAAGTTGCTGATGAATTCAATAAAAGAAAACACGTGCCTGAATATGTTTTTACAATGTTAAGAAACTTACCTGAAGATTCTCATCCAATGACGATGTTTTCATTAGCTATTGGCGCAATGCAGAAAGAATCTGAATTTGCAAAAAAATACAGAGAAGGTTTAAACAAAATGGATTATTGGGATCCAACTTATGAAGATGCGTTAAACCTTTTAGCCAAACTACCTCAGGTCGCAGCTTTTATTTATAGACTGAAATACAAAAATGGTGATATCATTGATCCTGATCCACATTTGGATATGGGAGGTAACTTTGCTCACATGATGGGAATTGATAAACCTTATGACGATGTTTCCAGATTGTATTTCCTACTACACAGTGATCACGAAAGTGGCAACGTAAGTGCTCACACTGGTCACCTTGTTGCAAGTGCATTGTCCGATACTTATTATGCAATTTCTGCTATGATAAACGGTCTTGCTGGCCCATTGCACGGTTTAGCAAACCAAGAAGTGTTAAGATGGATTCAAGGAGTTATGGAACAAATGGGCGGTGAAGTTCCTACAGAAGAGAAAATGAAAGAATTTGTTTGGAACACCTTAAATTCGGGTCAGGTAGTTCCCGGATTTGGTCATGCTGTTTTAAGAAAAACTGATCCTCGTTATGCAGCGCAAAGAGATTTCTGTTTGAAACATTTACCGGACGATCCGATTTTCAAATATGTTGATGTACTTTACAAAGTTGTTCCTCCAATATTGGTTGAACAAGGTAAAGCAAAAAATCCTTGGCCAAATGTTGATGCACAGTCCGGTGTTATACAGTGGCATTATGGATTAACTGAATATGATTTCTATACAGTACTGTTTGGAGTGGGCCGTGCTCTCGGTGTCTGCGCAAACATAATTTGGGATAGAGCTTTAGGCTATCCAATTGAAAGGCCAAAATCATTAACTACAGCAATGCTTGAAGATGTTGCCGGAATAAAATAAGCGAAATTATTTTAGAGAAAGAGGGATGTCTCAAGGCATCCCTTTTTTTGTTTATGCAATTTTTTTATAATTATTTGTTGATAAAATAAAGAAACGAAAGAACAGTATGAAAAATCAAAACGAATTTCTAAATATTCTACTTGGTGGAAAAGCATCTATCGAAGAAGAAAACATAATTTCTATCTGTGATAATTTTTCAATAATTCTACAAGAGGCTATTGATAATAATTTCGTTCAGAATAAATCATATTCCGAATTAATGCAAAATATTTTTGAAGCAGTTGTTCCGAGCCAACTAGTTAGGGAATTAATGACTAATGTATCGACAGAATTATATTATAACTTCGGTATATATTTGAAAGAAAACTCAAACGGAAATGTCGATATAATTGTCCATCAATATTTAAACTTATTTAGATACTCGGAATTTTTAGAAAGAATTTATGATGAAAGAAAATGGGATGATTTAATTTATCAGTTAATTGTAAAAAGTAATTATACAATTGATAAACTTTTGGCACAAAGAGTAAATGATTATTCAAATCAAACTTTATTTAAGACATTAAAAGGATCTAAAGAAACAAACTATTCCTGGAATTTTATAAATGAAGAAGTAAATAAATATAGCTTAGCTCTTTTATCACTTATCAAAGATTATGCTGAAGAAAATTTAAAGACTGCTTTTCTTTTGGAAAACAGTTTAACAATGGTTAAGCTTGATTTGGCCTGTCTAACTTCGGGAGTAATTAATATAATGATCCCGGCAAACTCAGTCCCACAGCATATTTCATACATTTTAAACAAAACTAAAGCCGGATTGCTTTTTGTTACGAACGAAAAACAATTGGCCAAGATTAAAGCAATTAAAAACGAGCTACCCAATTTAAAGAATGTTGTATTACTTGAAGGCAAAAGCGCGGAGGAATGGGTTATCTCTCTTGAGGAATTTCTAAATTCAACAATTGATGACGCTCAAGAAATGCTGAAGGAAAAAAGAGAAAATATAGATGCTCTTTCAACTTCAACAATTATGTTTACATCCGGTACAACTGGTGAACCGAAAGGAATTATTTTTTCGAATGTAAATATAGTTTATAAAAGATTTTGCCGTGCGATGGCATTGCCGAAAATTAATGATAATGATCGCTACATTGCTTATCTCCCTTTGTTTCACACCTTCGGACGATATTTAGAAATGACAGGTGCAATATTCTGGGGAGCTGAATATGTATTTATGGAAAATCCCTCAGCCGAAACAATGGTTGCAAATATGCAGCAAGTTAAGCCTTCCATATTTATTAGTGTCCCCAAAAAATGGATGCAGCTTTATGAGAGAATAACTTCTGAAGTTGATATTGAATTTGATGACGAGGAAACAATTAAAAATAAAGTTAATGAGGTTACTGGCGGAAATCTTAAATGGGGGCTTTCAGCTGCCGGTTATTTACCGCCGGATATTTTTATGTTTTTTCAAAAGTACGGCATTGAATTAATGAGTGGCTTCGGCATGACAGAAGCTACCGGCGGTATAACAATGACTCCGCCAAAAAAATATGTTGAAAACTCTTTAGGTAAAGAACTACCCGGTATTGAAATTAAAGTTGCAGATGACGGTGAACTGTTAATACGCGGTAACTATGTAATGAAAGGGTATAACGGTGAATCACAAGATGTAACCTTTGATGAAGAAGGCTGGTTTGCTACCGGCGATATAATGAAAAGAGCAGAAAATGGTTTTATAGAAATAATCGACCGTAAAAAAGAGATCTATAAAAATATAAAAGGGGAAACAATTGCTCCGCAGAAAATTGAAAACCTTTTCCGAGACTTTGATCTAGTTAAACAAGTTTTTCTAGTAGGTGATCACAAGCCGTTTAACACTGTGTTGATTTATCCAAACTATGAAAGTGAAAAAATAAAAGTTTCAGAGTTTGATGAATCTCAAATGCGTGATTCTTATTCATCAATAGTAGCAGCGGTAAATAATTTTCTGGCTCCGTTCGAAAGAATTGTTGATTTCAAAATTATTGACCGTTCGTTTTCAGCCGATCATGGTGAGCTAACTCCAAAAGGTACTTATAAAAGAAGAGTTATTGAAGAAAATTTTGCCCAAGTGATTGACACAATGTATGAAAAGGATCATATCGATCTTTTTGTTGACGGACTTGATATTAGAGTACCGAATTGGTTCTTAAGAGAAAAGGGGTGTTTAAGCGGAGACATTAAAGCAGGTAGTTCAAGAATCATAATAAAAAAGTTAAATTTAGAACTCAACATTTCGGTGATCGATAAAGAAAATCATTTAGTGAAAATAGGAAGCTTTATTTATAAAATTACTTCGCACTACATTGATCTTCAAATCTTTCTGACAAATCCGCTTTACTGGATTGGCAATGTTGCATTGCTTGAGTTTACTGGCGATTCAATTTTTCAATGGTACAGACAAAGAGATTTAGATGAGAAAATAAAATTCTTTGCTGTTGATGACGAAATAGAGATAAACGAAATTAAATTTGCTAAGCTGCAAAGAATTAACTCCGGCAATGAAGTATCTCTAAACGGATTAAATATTGCTGCAATTGAACTACAGGTAAACAAAGAAGAGTACTCCCTATTTGCTGCAAACTATTTAAGCAAGTTAATGGATGATGACACTTTGCCGATTTTCAAATTAACGAAACATATTTTATTTCGTCCTCAACTTACAAAATACTTAAGTTCGAGAAGGAGGTTGTTTTTAGTTGCATCAAAGTTTTTGCCTACTTCAGATCTCAATATGGTTTTTGATACCTATCAAGAAATAAGTAATGATCTTTTGGACGAAATGACAATAACAAATTTTGTTGAAAATGGAAAAGGTATTGAAAGTCTTGAAACTGTTGAGCAACAAATTAAAAAGGCCTTTGAAGAAAAATCAAAGAACAAAGGTGTTGATGATACTTCACTAAATGGATTGTTAAACTTGCTTTGTAATTTAGGAATACGTCATCCTGCTCGCTACAAACAGATAAGACAAATTTTTGTACGCTATCAATTAATAAAAGACTGGAATGGATTTTCAGTTTTAGCTGGTGATTTATTAACAAAAGTAAGAACAGGATTTAGAGAATGGCTTGGTGAAAATAAAACAGTTGCAGTTGATATCGAAACAGGCGAAGAATATGGTTGGGAAGATGTGTTAGCTTTTGAGCCGGATATTTTGCAAGATGATAAGAATAAGATCACAAATTCAATAATAAAAACTCCTTTAGTGCGTGAAGCGATTTTCCTTTTTTCTAAACGTGTAACAATTAGACTTAGTGACCTGCTGCCATCCGGTATTTGGATAAGTTATATAGGTGAATTTGACTTTGTTTCCTGTTACCGTGCAGCAGTACAAACTAGATTTCATGGTTCTTTTGAATTTATTATTAATGTCAGTAAGCAAAAAGATTTTGATGAAGTTAGAAATCAAGTTAACTGGGAGATTCTTGCGGGTTCAAAAGTTTCCGGCCAAGTTTTAGCTGGTGAGGTTGGAGGACTTTGGGAAGAATATAATATTTGGTCACAAGAATATATTTCTAGTTATACCGTTTATCATTTCATAAAAAGATCAATTAGAAAGAAGGATGACCAGGAGAAGAGGCTTAATAATCTGTGGCCGTTTTTTGTTTGGAATGCAACCACAGCCTATTACAATTTTTGGAAAATTACTGATTATCAAATGATGATATCTGAACCTTCGAATAAAAATATTGTGATACCCACTCATGATTATCAAACCGGTACACGGCTGATATCAATTACAAACAGAATTGCGTCTAATTCAATTTATGACTTTTTACAAAAATTACATGAACATTTTATAAAATCTACTGAGGCTGAATTTCCATTTCTTCACAGAGAAACTATTTGGAATTATGTTTTCTCTGGAATAATAAATGCAGAGGGAACCGTAAAAGGAGTGCAAGTATTAAATGATCTCTTAATTCAGAAAGAAAAACTTTATGAAGTTGAAAATTCAAATCGAGTTGAAGAGTGTCTGAAAGAATTTTTATCAAATATTGAAAGGAATGGTTTCCTTCCAAAACGATTATACTTTGCAATAAAAAGATTTCATAGATGGTTCCGTCTTAACAAAGATGCTACTGCAAGTGCTCAAGCAGAAATGTTAAATGAACTTTACGATACTTACAGGCTTTCAGAACTCGAGTTGAGCTTCCCGGCAACACGAACAAGATTTTTCTTTGAAACCGTTTTCTTGAATTCATCAAGAAACTTAAGAAGTATTTTGAAAGAAATTATAACAGAACAAAGGAAAAGGGAAATCACCAAAGAGGATGCGTTGTCTAAATTTTCAAACATCAAAAATGAACTAGATATATCAGGAGATGAAGAATATTTTATATCCCGGTTGACTTATCCACACATTAAACCTGCTGACTTCGTCGAATTAATTTATTCAAAATCCGAAGGAGCACCTTCTGTAAATCTTGTGGTTCAGTATTTGGATTATGACGGCAATCCGTTTTCAATAAGAAAACCGGTTTCACCTAAGGAAATATCACGTCTTCACCAATTATTTCTTGAAGAAAATTTAATGGTAACATTTAAAGCAGAACATGAATTTTTGGTTGCAATATCAGACAGAGGTTACATCATTGGCGGGCTTTTTTATTTCCGATCTTCAGAAGATACTGTTCACATGGATAAAATAGTTGTTTCGGAAAGATATAGAAGGTTAGGCATAAGCGACAAGTTGATGAACGAATTATTTAATAGACAACTTGCTGAAAAAATAGATTATATAACTACTGGTTTTTTTAGGCCTGAGTATTTTTATAAGTTCGGTTTCAAGATTGAGAAAAAATATACTGGTTTAGTTAAGCAGTTAAAAAAATTATAAATAATTACAGAAAATTTCATTTCACTATAGACTTGAAAAATTTTTTTATTATCTTTGGAAATTATTTTTTTTAACCATCGGAATAAATGAAGAATAAGAAAAAAGTAAAGTACATTTTCATAACCGGTGGTGTCGTCTCTTCTCTTGGCAAAGGTATTACAGCTTCTTCTCTTGGTCTCTTACTCAAACTTCGCGGATATAGTGTTACAATCCAAAAATTTGATCCTTACATAAACGTTGATCCCGGAACGATGAATCCGTTTCAGCATGGTGAAGTTTATGTAACAGATGATGGCGCTGAAACTGATTTGGATTTAGGGCACTACGAAAGATACCTTGACGTAAGTATGGCAAAAGCTAATAATACTACTACTGGTCAAGTTTATAACGAAGTAATTACAAAAGAAAGACGTGGTGATTATCTTGGTGCAACTGTTCAAGTTATACCCCACATTACAGATGAAATTAAAGGCAGAATGAAGGCACTGGGAGAAACAGGCAATTATGATATTGTAATCACGGAAATCGGCGGTACTGTTGGTGATATTGAAAGTCTGCCATTTATGGAAGCAATGCGCCAGTTGATGACTGAACTTGGCAGAAAGAACTCAATGTGTATTCACGTTACTCTTGTTCCTTATATCGCTTCTGCCGGTGAGATGAAAACCAAGCCAACACAACATAGTGTAAAAAGTTTATTGGAATTAGGTATTCAGCCTAATATGTTGGTTTGCAGATCAGAAGAAATGCTGTCTCAGGAAATCAGAGATAAAATTGCGCTATTTTGTAATGTTGAATCAGAGTCTGTAATATCTGCTTACGATGCAAATTCAATTTATGAAGTACCGTTAGTGTTGCATCAACAATATATGGATTTATTAGTTCTAAGCAGACTAAAACTGCCAGATATTTCCATTGATTTAGATAAATGGAAAGGCTTTGTTGAAAAAGTAATTGAACCTACCGGAGAAGTGAACATAGGTGTTGTAGGTAAATATACAGAAGTACCTGATGCATACAAAAGTATTTTAGAATCATTTGTTCATGCCGGTGCTGAAAATAATGTAAAAGTTAATGTGAAATATGTTCGTTCTGAAGATATTGAAGATAATTGTTGTAATGATTATTTAGATGGAATTGATGGCATTTTAATTCCGGGAGGATTTGGCGAACGAGGAATTGAAGGTAAGATTGATGCTTGCAGGCATGCACGTGAAAACAACATTCCTTTCTTCGGAATTTGTTTGGGAATGCAGTGCGCAATTATTGAGTATGCGAGAAATGTTTGTGGAATTAAGAGAGCAAACAGTTCGGAATTTACTCGTACAAAGTACAATGTTATAGACATAATGCCGGAACAGAAAAAAGTTAAAATTAAAGGCGGCTCGATGAGACTTGGTGCTTATCCTTGTGATCTGTCCAAAGGCACAAAATCAAGAGCTGCATATAGAAAAGACAAAGTAAGTGAACGTCACAGACACAGATACGAAGTTAACAACGAATTCAGAGATACACTAACAGAACACGGAATGATTATCAGCGGTGTTTCACCCGATAACAAACTTGTTGAAATGATAGAACTGCCGAACCATCCTTGGTTTGTTGGCTGTCAATTTCACCCTGAACTAAAATCCAGAGCAACAAAAGCACATCCACTTTTCAGAGAATTCATAAAAGCTTCGGTTAAGTACTCACAAGCACAAAAAAAATAATGCGGTTTTTATTCATCGCATTAATCTTAATTTTCTCCACCTTCTCCTATTCACAAAATTTAGATTCACTTATCTCTAAAGGATTAAGGGATGCTTATAAATTTGATTTTGAATCTGCAGAAAAATCTTTTGATAGAATTATCAATGAGAATCCGGAAAAACCCCATGGTTATTACTATTTATCCCAATTGAATTTATGGTATTTCATTGGGAGCAATGATTCAATTTACTTACAATCATTCAATAAATATTTTGATGCAACAATAGAAGCTGCAGAAACTCAATTAGACTCTAATGATGACTTGGATGCAAAATATTATTTGGGAACTGCGCATGTATTGAAATCACTTTCACTTATTTATTCCGGTGAATATTGGTCAGCATTTAGGGCTGCTGACAAAGGAGTTTCATTTTTAGAGGATTGTATCGATGAAAATCCTGAGTACTTTGATGCGTATTTCGGTATTGGAATAATTGGCTACACATTTAGTTTTATTCCATCGTTATACAAATTTTTAGTGGGATTATTTGGTGTTCCATCGGATAAAGAAGAAGCTATCGGATATTTAAAAAAAGCATCTGAATTTGGATTAAATACAAAACTTGAATCCCAATTTTACTTATCCAAAATGCTAAATGATTATTCTGCTGATTATGAAAAATCAATAGAGCTGTTAATTCCTTTATCGGCAAGATTTGAAAATAATCTTTTGATAAAATATCAACTAGCGTCAACCAAAATATTACTTCAAGATTTTTTAAGTGCAGAAAACGATTTATTGGAAATTATTGGAAGTAAAGAAGTAAGATTTAAACAGACAATAGCATTATCAAATATGCTATTGGGTGATATCTATTTTTGGAAAAACGAATTCAAAAAATCTTTGGGATACTATAAACTATTTATTCAAAATACTAATTCACTTGAGTACAGCGGTTATGTTAATTTTCAGATGGCTCTTTGCTATACATTTTTGGAAAACTCAATCGAGTCCAAAAAATACTTACTTCTCGGAAGACTGGGAAACCACGATATCGAAGAAGATATTTATGCAAAAGCAAAATGTGAATACTTTTTTGAAAATGGTTTCAGCAATAATTTGCTTTTTTTGATTCGAGTTGAAAATTTAATCAGAACAGGAAAAATCACTGACGCGAAGTCTTTTTTATTGGAAAATAATTCAATCTTTAAAAGTGAGATAGAAAAAGATTACTATAATTATTTATTTGGCAAAATTCACTTTGAGAATAAAGATTATTCAGAGTCATTAAAATCTTTACAAAGAATTGAAGACAGAAATTTAGAGGTTTTGAATTGGATTTATCCAACTTCTTATTTGTTGCAAGCTCAAAATTATTGTGAAATCAATGATCTTGAGAAAGCTCAAGAATTGCTTGATGAAGCAGAAGCTGAAAATGAGTATGAACATCAAAAATACATTCAATCTCAAATAGTTAGAATGAGATCAATGCTTAAAAAAAAGTGATTTAAGCAACATATTTCAAATATTTCACTTAAATAGCTTTTACAAATTTGTTATATTTATTAGTTAAAAATTTTCGTAACAGAATCTAGTTTATGTTTAGAATTGCAGTTTTCGTGTCAGGCAGAGGGTCAAACTTAAAATCTATCCTGAATTACGTAAAAAACGAAAAATTGCAAATAGAAGTATCGGCTGTTATTAGTAATAAATCTGATTGCCCGGCGATATCATTTTCACAAGATAATAATATTTCAACCTTTGTGGTCAGCTCAACTCCGAAAGAGTCATGTGTTACTTACTCGGAATTAAGTGAAATTTTTGTTGAAAATAAAATCGATCTAATTGTTTTAGCCGGATTTTTGAAGAAAATCCCAGACGAATTCGTTGATTCATTTGAAAATAAAATCATCAATATTCATCCTGCCTTACTTCCATCCTTTGGTGGAAAAGGAATGTACGGAATAAATGTTCACAAAGCTGTATTTGAATCGTCGGCGAAAGTATCCGGTGCAACAATTCATTTTGTGAATAACGAATATGATAGGGGAACAATAGTTGCCCAAAAATGCGTTGATTTAAATGGTGTTGAATCGCCGGATGAAGTAGCACAAAGGGTATTGAAAATCGAACACGAATTACTGCCCTTAGTTGTGAGAAAGTTTTCTGAAAATAAAATTGAATTAAAAAATAATAGAGTATTGGTAAAATAAATTTTTTTGGAGTGAGATTGAAGAAATTTGCACTTATTAGTGTTTCGGACAAAACGGGAATAGCAGAATTTGCAAAGAATCTAGTAGAATTAAATTATAGTATTCTTGCTACCGGAAATACGGCAAAACTGATTAAAGAAAATGGTGTTGAGTGTACAGAAATTTCCGATGTAACGAACTTTCCTGAAGTTTTTAACGGACGTGTAAAAACTTTACACCCGCTTATTTTTGGCGGAATACTTTTTAGAAGAGACCATCAAAATGATATTGATGAAGCGGGGTCGAATAAAATAAATCCGATAGATATTGTTTGTGTAAATCTTTACCCCTTCCCTAAAGTTGTAAACAATGCAGAAATTGAATTACAGACAAAAATTGAAAATATTGATATCGGTGGGCCAAGTTTAATTAGAGCTGCCGCAAAAAATTATAAATATGTTTCAGTGTTAACGAATCCAAATCAGTACGACAATTTTATTGAAGATTTGAAAAACGATAAACTAAGCGTTGAAACAAGAACAAAGCTGGCTAGTGAGGCTTTTGCACACACTTCGTTTTATGATACGATAATCGCAGACTTTTTTGAAACTCAATTCGAACTTCCAAAAGATCACTTTAGAGCGAATCTACCAAAAACAAAGGAATTAAGATACGGTGAAAATCCTCACCAAAAAGCTTATATCTATGGCGATTTTGAAAAGCACTATGAAGTGTTGCATGGTAAAGAATTATCTTACAATAATATTATAGATTTGCATGCTGCTGTTGAATTAGTTAAAGAGCTTGATGAATATTCATGTGCGATAATTAAACATACTAATCCTTGTGGAGCTGCTACATCTCAATCAGTTTTAAGCGCTTATGAAAAAGCACTTTCCTGTGATCCCACCTCTTCATTTGGTGGAATAGTTGCTTTCAATAATAAAGTTGATAAAGAGATAGCAGAGAAATTAAATGAAATCTTTTTGGAAATAATTACTGCTCCGGATTTTGATGATGATGCAATGGAGATTCTGCAAAAGAAAAAGAATCGTAGACTTGTGAAGTTTAATAGGAATGATGGTAGTGATAAATTTATAATTAAAAATATTCCGGGTGGACTAATTATACAGGATAAAGATAATTCAACTTTAGCTGATAGTGAATTAAAGCTTGTCACTGAAAGGAATTATTCTGAAGAAGAATTTAAAGATCTGAAATTTGCCTGGATCATCTGCAAGCATGTTAAATCAAACGCTATAGTTTATGTTAAAGATCAAAAAGCGATTGGCGTTGGTGCCGGACAAATGTCGAGAATTGATTCTTCAAAGATTGCTGCGATAAAAGCAAAAGAGTTTGGACATGACTTAAATGGTGCAGTGGCTGCATCAGATGCATTTTTCCCGTTCCCTGACGGAGTAATTGAGATTACCTCACATGGTATCACAAGTATTGTTCAACCAGGCGGCTCTGTACGTGACGATGAGGTAATTAAAACTGCAAATGAAAAAAATATCTCAATGGTTTTTACCGGAATTAGAAATTTTAAACACTAAGAGGTTGTATGGGAATTTTTGACTTCTTTTCTTCAGATGTTGCAATTGACCTTGGTACGGCAAATACTCTTAT
The DNA here is from genome assembly GCA_028282005.1 of Melioribacteraceae bacterium. Lineage (GTDB taxonomy): Bacteria > Bacteroidota > Ignavibacteria > Ignavibacteriales > Melioribacteraceae > JANQIV01. The sequence goes on from JANQIV010000182.1 coordinate 13,740, forward strand.
TTACGTAAAAGGTAAAGGTATAGTTTTAAATGAGCCTTCAATAGTAGCTTTCGATAGAAATACAAAAAGAATAATTGCGCTTGGTAACGAAGCTAAGGAGATGCAGGGTAGAGAACACCGCGAAATTCGTGTAACTCGTCCGATGAGAGATGGTGTAATTGCAGATTTTGAAATAGCTGAAGGAATGATAAGGGCATTTATCAAAAAGGTTGTAACAAGTGCTTTTTCAAGTAGAAGAATAATTATTGCTGTCCCTAGTGGAGTTACGGAAGTTGAAAAGAGAGCAGTAAGAGATGCTGCCGA
>JANQIV010000186.1 GCA_028282005.1 Melioribacteraceae bacterium
AAATTCCTTAAAATAAATACTTATGATACAAACTATTTGATCAAAAGCATTTTTTTCGTTTGTACATAATCTCCAGCTTCAAGGCGGTAAACATAAGTACCACTTGGCAAATTGCCGCCATCAAAATTAACAGAATGGAATCCAGCTTCCATTTGCTTATCAATTAGGATATCAACCATTTCACCTATTACATTGTAAATCACAAGTTTTACAGATGTTTGGGAGTTTAAGTTGAAGTTTATTGTTGTTTCAGGATTAAATGGATTAGGATAATTTTGAAATAGATTTGCTTTAACAGGAAGTCCGGCCGCAACTTCCAAACTATTGAAATATTCAAATGTACCGTCATAGTCTATTTGTTTTAATCTATAGTAGGCTTTCGTGTTCAAAGGTTGGTTATCAATAAAACTATATGATTTTGGGGAATTACTATTTCCGTTTCCTAAAACAAATCCTATCTTCTCCCAATTAGCATTTTCGCTGGTTTCACCTTGCCCTCTTTCAATTTCAAATCCGTAGTTATTAATTTCAGTAGCTGTTTCCCAAAGTAATTGAACAGAATTGTCTTGAATATTAACCGAAAAAGATATTAGTTCTACCGGTAAAGGAGGAGCGGCAGTACCTGATGTTTCATATACTGTTTTATGGAAAGTAATTTGAGATCCATCCCCATTAACTGTAAGATTAATCCACCCATATTTTACTCCGGTTCCATCATTAAATCTAACTACAATAAATCTATTAGCATCACCTACTGAAAAATTCCCATTACCATTATAATTAATATAAGCATAGGCGCTGTTGCCGGTAATCCAATTAGTAGCTGCTACATTAACTGTACCTGCTGTAGTAAAGTTTTTAGCACTTTTACCTGTACCATAAATTGCAGCACTTACAGACTGGTTATAAATAAGAAAGTCCTTATAAAACGTCCCCGGATTTAAAGTATTTGTTTCAACTTTGAATTCATTACCATTTCCATTATTATCCATATCAATAAAAAGCGGTTCAACGTCTGCTGGAACATCTTGATTAATTGTTTTTTCAACTTCAGCTGCATTAAGAAAGTTAACAGTTACTAAGCAAGCTCCTGCTGATAAAGAATATGAAAGCAACCTATTTTCTAAAATAGTAGAATTCTTTTTACCCATAATTCTCCCCATAAATAGTATTTACAATTTTTTATTAAATTTTTTTAGCTTAATAGTAATGTATTTATTATAGACCGACTCAAATTCTAATAGTATTTTAATTAGTATAGCTAAATCTGGCTTATCTAAAACAATATAAGTTACTTTTAGAAAATAATTTAAAGAAGGATATTTTGTAATATTTGATAATATATAAGTAGTTTATTCAAAAAGCAAGATATTTTATTTTTAAAATTTGCAAAACTAAGACAACGAGATATCTAATTATAATATAGTTATTTATGGAAGTATTAATTTATAATTGCTTATATAAAGAAATCAGCTTTGTTTTTTTCGATTAATAAATATATTGAAACTTACTTCAAGCCGTAAGCCTCTTTATATTTAATAACGTGGTAGACAGCTAGCCCTGCTGCCGCTGATGCAGCAGCTACACTTAGTACTTCACCAAAAGTTCCAAGGCTTTGACTTTTTATTATGCTGTATTGGTTATCAAGAACTCTTTGTAAATCTCTTTTGCTTTGCAAAAAATCTTCGGAAGTTTCTAAAGATAAAATATATAGGTATGGATTTGTACTAAAATTCAAATCTGGTTGAAGAGCTAAACTATTGAACTCTGTAAACTGTTTTGTTGAATATTTATAAAGATAATATGATTTAGTTTCATTAAATGGGGTAAAGCTAGATCCGGAGGAAACTGAAGTTGTATCTTTTGTAATTATTTCTTCTTGTACTTGCGCAACTGAAAAATTACAAGTAATAATTATCATTAATATAGAAATGATAAAGAAATAAAAAAAACCCAACTTTGATTTAAGTTGGGTTTTAAGATTTTTATCTACCAACTTCATCTAAATATTCTTTCTTTTTCATTAGTTCTTCTTGTGTTTCCTTGTTATCTTCATCCATTACAATTGCCTCTGTCGGACAAGCAGGAATACATTGTGGTTCATCATAAAAACCAACACATTCTGTACATTTCTCGGGTACCACGTATGTGAAGTCTTCTGATAATGTTTCTTTTTCTTCGCCACCAATTGCCCATGGTTCACCGGCAGAATAAATAGCAGTGTTCGGACATTCAGCTTCGCATGCGTTACATGCAATACATTCTTCAGTTATTTTTACAGCCATCGTTCATCCTCAGTTTTTTAAGAGATATTGTGCTAATAACGATAGTAAAAATAAATATTTTGTCTCTAACAACAATGGATAAAAAATGTTTCTCTAAATTTATTTTGGTACCATGACCATAAAAGTTGAGCCCATACCAACTCTACTTATCAACCCTATTTTGCCGTTCATAACTTCAATAAATTTTTTGGAGATTGCTAATCCCAACCCTATACCTTCAAAGCTGCGGTTGTCACCTTCACTTATCTGTCTAAATGGTTCAAAAATTTGATGATGATATTTCTTGGGTATGCCAATTCCTGTATCGCTTACTTTTATTGAAGTATATTTTGGCTGATTCGCATCATAGTTTGCCTCAATTGTTATGCTGCCTGCTTCGGTATATTTAATAGCATTGTCTACCAAATTGGAAATAACATCCTTAAATAATCGCTCATCAACATTCGCATAAACAGCATTATCACCAAGTTTATTATTAACTGTTAGCCTTTTTAAATCAATTTCTTTTTGGAAGTTTTCCAATGTTTCATTAATGAGATCATTTATATTGTGCTTTAAGATATTCAATGGTAATTCATTTGATTCAATTTTTGATAAATCCAAAATAGAGTTCAATGTATTCGTCAATCTTTTACCACCATTACAAATATGTCCTGCAATTTCACTTAACTCTTTTTCTTCAATTTCGTCAAAAAGAATTTCAGCATAACCAATTATTCCAATTAATGGTGTTCGTAATTCATGACTCATATTATTTAAGAAAACTGATTTTAAGCGTGTTACTTCTTCTGCTTTTTCTTTGGCTGTTTTTAATTTTTGTTCATATTCTTTATTCTCAGTTATATCTTTTTTAATCGCAACGAAATAGACTATCTTTCCTTTATCATCTTTGATTGGTGAGATTGAAGTACTTTCCCAAAAGAATTCACCATTCTTCTTTTTGTTATAAAGTTCACCATACCAACTATCTCCTTTGAGAATTGTATTCCACAAATCTTCATATACATTTTGCTGTGTTTTTCCCGATTTAACAATCCCAGCATTTTTTCCTATTACTTCTTCTTTAGAATAGCCTGATATCTCAATAAACTGCTTATTGATATAACTAATAGTCCCTTTAACATCCGTAATTACAACTGAAACCGGGCTTTGTTCAACTGCTAAGGATAGTATTCTTACACGCTCTTCAATTTTTTTTCTGTCGGTTATGTCACGTGCTATACTCAATACCGCCGTTTCGCCCTCATAATCTATTAGATTATTACTTAACTCAACCGAAATAGGTTTTTTATCTTTCAAAGAAAACTCAGTTTCAATCAATTTATTTTTGTTCTTTTTAAGTCTTCTTATCATTTCCTCTTCGTCATAATAGAAATCATCTGAAATGAGATTTTTCATTTTTTTGTTGAGAATTTCGTCTTTCGAAACACACAGCTTACTGTAAGCTGTTTGGTTTGCTTCGATAATTTTATGCTCCATGTCAGTAATAAAAATGGAATCGCCAATGCTATTAAATAGTTCTTTATAACGTTCTTTAGATTCTTTCAATTCTTTTTGAACTTGCATGTTTTCAGTTATATCATGTCCCACTCCAATAAGCAGATCGTTGGGGCCCTTAGTTTCTTGCCATAATATTCTACAAGGCTTAGCGTCTTTTCTTTTTATAAACCTTTCGTAAGTAGTTTCTGCTACGGGAGTTTCACCGCTTGCTCTTTTTTTTGCATGCTCAAATTCGTCATTTCTTTCGTTTGGAGTGTACCATGTTTTTTCCCACCAGCCATCTCCCATTAATTCATTAGGTTTATAACCTAGTATTTTTTCGACAGATGGACTTACGTATTTTACTTTACTATTCGAATCAACTACTAAAATAAGTGAGCCCACGTTTTGAAGGATTAAATCGGAGAGGTAAATTTTTTCATCCTTTACTTTTGTTGCCGTTACATCTTTTGCGTCAACCAAAAGTATTTTTTTACCATTTGAATCTGCTACAGCCCTGGCGCTTTCCTTAAGCCACACTTTATTACCATTATTCAGCTTTCTGCAAATCTCCCATGTAATAACTTGATTAAGTCTTAAAAAACATTGGCTTGCATTTCGTTCAAGTGTCGTAATGTCAGATTCATCAGTAATTGTCTTAATATGTTTACCAATTATTTCTTTTCTTTCATAACCGAAATACTCAATGAAATATTTATTTGCGTCTGTAATTATTCCGTCAATATTTACATTGAATTCTAATAAAGGATCTTTTTGATAAAAATATTCTATGTGATTTTCGAGTTTGTTTTTCTCACTTTCTAATTTTTCAAGTTGTAATTTTCTACTGGTAGATTTAACGAAAACAAATACCACTACTATTCCAAGAAAAGCGGCGATTATAAAGTATGCGAACAAAAAATTCTCTTCATAATTAAAGCTACCAACAAAATAGACTTCATTTTTATTGATTTCTGTTCTAAGATTTTCTATAGCCGCCCTTACTGTATCAGCCTTTAGACTTATTTCATTAAATTTAGTCCTTTTTTGACGAATAGATCTATTTTCTTTTACTTCGGAGATAATGGTTAAAATTTCACTGCTAGCAGAATCAATAATTACTATGCTTAAACGAGCATCATCATTCAACAAATCATTTGCTGTAAAATTTTGATTAACTGAATTAAGTGAAATTTCTATGTCTTCAGCAGTATTGTTTAACAAATTTGACGAATAATTCCTTTTAGTTATTTCGGATACGAAAGTATAAACCGTATCTAAAGAATTAATCTGCTCATTTAGTTTTACTATTCTTTCTTTATTGGACTGTTTTCTAATTTGATAGGAAAAAAACAAGTAAGTAATTCCAATAAATATTAAAACTAAAAATCCAATAATTATCCGTGAAATAATGACCGATGATTTCGATTTCATTTCTTATCTCCAAACAACTATTAAAATGGAGGGAACTTAACAGTACGTTTTATCTTAATTTAAGAATCATTTTTTTCTTCGTCAATACTATTAAAAGCATGAGATATAAATTGTAGCAAAATTGTGGCTGAAACTAAAGGATGTAAATTATGACATTAAAAATAATGTAAACAATTAATAATGTAAGAATAAAGACCAATGAAAAATTAATAATTTTTCTTACTTTTTGTTTTTTTGTTAATTCTACGGGTTGAGCTTTGATAGGAGGTTTTTCTCTTTCTAGTCCAATTGAATTCTTACTTTCAACATGGTCGCCTCTATCAAATACTTCTTCTTTTACTATATTGCCTATTTCATCATATTGCCTGAGTGTTCCGCTTAATTGCCCATTTCTAAAATTAGACTCTTCCATTATTTTACCACTTTCGAAAAACTTTTTCTGCGAGCCTTCTTCTTTTCCTCTAACATAGTTCTTAGTTGCGTAAAGTGATCCGGATTTATAATAAAAAGTACAAATATTTTCAGGCATCCCTTCCCGGAAATTCCAACGTTCCTTTAACCCTCCGCTTTCATAAAATGCTTCCGTAACTCCATTTCTTTGGTCATCCTCCATACTCTCCTGAATTTTCAACATACCATTCTTGAAAAAGACTTTCGATGCTCCTTCCCTTTTACCATCTTTAAAGTTTACTTCCGCCTTCACATCACCGTTTTCATAAAAATAAGTTGCTTTGCCATTTGGGATATTATTTTCATAATTTATTTCACTGACTTTCAAATTCTTTTTACTGTAAATAGTGTGGGGACCGCTTTTAACTCCTTTCCGGTATGTTACAACTTCCATTAACTGGCCTTCATCATCAAATATTTTTTCTTCCCAATTTATTCGGCCGTCAACAAAATATTTCAAACTCTGTACTTTACCGTTTTCGTAATAAGTAAAAGCCAGACCGGTTTTCATTACTTCGTGTGTCAAATCATTTTTGGAATAAATCGAACCATCTTTTCTATAATTAATTATCTCGGATATTTGTCCTTGTTCGTTATAGTATATCTCTTTTAGAAAAACATCTTTATCAACAATAATTTTTTCAACCTTAACTTTACCATTATCATAATACTCAAAGCCGGGTTTTTCGATCTTTATTTCATCAATTTCTTTTGTTGTTAATGAAGGGAGACTCATTTTATCCTATTATTGTTGGAGGTGATTGATAAGAGTTTGATTATTAACCAAAATACACCCTAATGTAAATCAAATATAATTGCTTTTAATATAAAATAAAAATTGAAAATTTGTGTGGTCTTTATTCCATTGTGTTTGCGTAGGTTTTAAAGAAGGCTTCTCTTTCATCACCATCTATAGTTATTATTATCCCAAACCCTTTACTTGCATCAAAATTAAATAACTATTTTTTGTAGATAAATTATCGAACAGTAATTTCATTCGAATTATTATTGAACAATAAAAAACAAACAATCTTCTTTGCAGCGAATCTTAAATGATTTCATTGTTCCAGGCAAAAGGAAAGAATCTCCTTTATTGAAGGATTCCAAATTATCATCCCAAAACACATTAATTGATCCTTTAACTAAAATAGCAATTGTATGCTTTTGATTTGTATTGATAACAAATTCTTGTCCATAGTGAAATTTTACGGATGAAATCTTAAATTCGTCCGCATCACATTTATAGTTTGTTTTTATAGTGCTGGTTTTTGATTCAATTATTTCGGGCTTTTGAAAATCGTATTTGAGAATTTCGAGTAGTGTATTTACATCTTTGAATTTTGGCGTGAGTCCGGCTCTAACAACATTATCAGAATTTGCCATGCATTCAACTATATTGCCCCTCAAATAAGCATGAGGGATTCCAGCTCCGGTAAATATAGCTTGACCAGGTTTTAATTCGACAACATTCATAAAAAGGATTGCATAAAGGCCAACATCATATCCGTATTCATCAAATTGTTCTAAAAATAATTTTTCTTGGATTGATAGGTTTTCTTCTGATTCTAAATTGGTTTTTATTTCTTCAATCGAGTTTTTCAATAATTCTTCATCATCTGCGGACATCATTATTCTTTTGAATAAATTTATGATATCTTTTTCTTCCTCAATCTTTTCTTCACCAAAAAATTTTGCAATCTTTTGCCTCTTTTTCAACATCTCAATAATTTCATCAATCGGTCTAAAACCAACTAGTGCTGACAAATTATCTATTGCAATTGCTATTTCAGGTTTATGATTGTCGTCCGGATAATTCTTTGGATCAATTACATGTAATTTTTCAGCTTGTTCTTTATTTGGATGGGTTTGAATTGAAAGCGCTTTTGAAGCAGATAAAACTTTTAATAGAAACGGTAATTTAATTCCAATTTCATTTAAAGCTAACTGTTTGTTGTCAATTGTTATTTCCGAAGAAGCTTTTAGATGAGAGCCTATCCAAAGTTCAGCATAAGGTAAATCCTTTTCTGCCTCAATTCCCAAAAGATTAGGGATGAACGCTTTTTCGTTTTTTGTGCCCCAAGCATAATTCTGAATTTTGTTAATTAGTTTATAAGGCCTTGGTTCAAGAGTCATTCAATTCTCGAGTTTTTGGGGAGGACTGCCCCCCGAACCTGACCCTCCTCTCCGAAAGCGTCTTCGCGGCTTCGGACATCGTCCTGGTTCCGCTCGTGCCGACGACCCTGTCGCTGAGAACC
>JANQIV010000199.1 GCA_028282005.1 Melioribacteraceae bacterium
ATTATAAACAACCTTATCAATTATTCAGAATTGGGGATTATAACAGAGAAGCTGAACATACCCGTAAAACTTTGGCATGGCTTAACACTTGAGTTATTATTAAGTGTTTTAACTGTATTACTTGGAGTGCTGCTATACTTTTTCAGATTAAAAATTATAACAGTTATTACAAGCATAAGCTTCACTAATTATCTGAAGCCCTCATACTATTATGATGTTCTAATGCAATCGATAGCTTCTTTTGCTGCCTGGCAAAGTAAAGTATTCCAAAATGGTTATTTAAGATTTTACATTATCACAATTTTGCTAATTACTCTGGCATTAACAGCATATAGTTTATTAAGTGTGCCAATAGTTGATTCAATAGATCTAAATTTTGAACCGACATTCTATGAAACAATTCTTGGAATAATAATTTTAGTCTCCGTGATTATTACTGTTCGGGCACAAGGTAGGTTAACTGCAATTATTGGAGTTGGCGTTGTCGGCTTCGCTCTTGCAATATTCTTTATTATTTACAGTGCCCCGGATTTAGCTTTAACTCAATTTTCAATTGAGGTTTTAACAGTTATCCTCTTTGTACTTGTTATTTATAAGCTTCCAAAATTTTTGAAATTTTCAAGTACATCACGTAGAATTCGTGATATAGTTATTGCTGTTTCTTTTGGTGCTATTATGACAATCATTACTTTGGTTATTACCTCAACTCCGCTTCAATCAGAGTTAAAAGAATACTTTGCAGAGAATAGTTTACCGAAAGGGAAAGGGCAAAACATTGTCAATGTTATCCTTGTTGATTTTCGGGCACTTGATACAATGGGTGAATTAACAGTTTTAGCAGTTGCAGCGATCGGTGTCTTTGCATTATTAAAATTAGCAAAAGGGAAAAAGCAATGAATCGCTCGATGATATTATCAACAGTGGCTAATTTTTTAGTTCCATTGCTTTTGTTGTTTTCGTTTTTCCTTTTATTGCGTGGACACAATTTGCCTGGCGGAGGTTTTGTTGGGGGATTAACTGCAGCCACTGCTTATGCTTTATACTTTGTTGCAAAAGGAATTGGTGAAACAAAAAAATTGTTAAACCTTGAGCCAATTTTGATTATCAGCATTGGACTTGGACTTGCATTATTTAGCGGATTAATTTCTGTGATGAACGGGAAAGCATTTATGCAAGGGCTTTGGCTGGATAATAAATTACCGGTCATCGGGAAAATCGGCACACCATTGCTGTTTGATTTGGGGGTTTATTTTTTGGTATTAGGTATTGCTGTAAAAATTATTTTCTCCTTAGCAGAGGAGGATGAAGAATGAATTTACTATTAGCACTTCTTATTGGAGTCCTTTACGCTGCCGGTATTTATATGATTATGCGAAGGAGTTTTGTAAAAGTAATCATTGGTTTGATATTTTTAGGCCACGCTGCAAACTTATTAATTTTTACAATTGGAAGATTGACTAAAGGTAGTCCGGCTTTTGTACCTATGGATGGAATTCTATTAGAACCTTTTGCCGACCCTCTTCCGCAAGCATTAATATTAACAGCAATTGTAATTGGATTTGGTGTACAAGCCTTTGCAATCGTACTATTTAAGAAAGCTTACCAAACGGTTGGCACAGATGATTTGGATGAGATGAAATCAACGGATGAATTGAAATGATAATCGTATTGCCAATCATATTGCCCCTTGCTTTTGCAATTATAATGCTTTTTGCATGGAAGATTCCGAAGTACCATAAGTATATTAATTTGACTGGTTCAATTCTCCTATTAATCGTCGCAGTAATTTTGTTAAATGATATTTTGACAGATAAAATTTCAACTTACCAAATGGGTAATTGGACAGCACCATTTGGAATTAGTCTAGTAGCCGATTACTTAAGTACTGTAATGGTTTTAATTTCCGCAATTATTTTTGTAGCTACTTCCGTTTATTCAATTGCTACGATTGATTCGGACAGAGTAAAGTTCGGTTACTTCCCGTTATTGCAAACATTAATGATGGGAATTAATGGATCATTTTTGACTGGAGATGTTTTTAATCTATACGTTTGGTTTGAAGTGATGCTTATCAGCTCATTCGTGCTGTTGGCGCTTGGCGGAAAAAAAGAACAGCTCGAAGGTGCTATTAAATATGTTACACTAAATTTACTTTCATCTGCATTATTCCTTGCAGCCGTAGGTATTCTTTACGGTTTAACGGGTACACTGAATATGGCTGACCTCGCGGTTAAAATTACCGCTGTTGATAAAAGAATTGTAAATGTTGTTTCAATGTTGTTCTTAGTTGCTTTTGGAATTAAAGCAGCAATATTCCCTTTATTCTTCTGGCTACCCGCATCGTATCATACACCACATTCAGCTGTATCAGCTATATTCGCCGGTTTGCTTACTAAAGTTGGTGTTTATGCTTTAATGCGCGTGTTCACTTTAATTTTCATTCAGGATGTAAATTTCACTCATTACATAATTTTGATTCTATCCGGCTTTACGATGCTTGTTGGTGTTTTGGGAGCAGCAGCTCAATATGATTTTAGGCGGATATTATCTTTCCATATTATTAGCCAGATTGGATATATGATAATGGGGCTAGGTTTATTTTCTCCTCTGGCTATTGCCGGCGGAGTATTTTATTTGATTCACCATATTATTGTAAAAACGAATTTATTTTTTGTAAGCGGTGTAATTAAAAATATTCGAGGCACATACGATTTAAAGAAACTCGGTGGAATTTATAAGCTATATCCAATCTTCGGATTGCTCTTTTTAATCCCAGCTCTTTCACTTGCGGGTATTCCACCCCTTTCAGGATTCTGGGCTAAGTTTACAGTTATCAAAGCTGGACTTGAGTTAAACGAATACACAATTGTTATTGTTTCACTAATTGTTGGATTGCTAACTCTGTATTCAATGACAAAAATTTGGAATGAAGTTTTTTGGAAAGATGAAACAGATGAGATTAAAGAGAAGAAAAGATTTTCTGAATTAGAAATTTCAAAAAGAATCTTTATGTTATCACCGATTATTGTGTTGGCAATAATAACTGTAATAATCGGGTTATACGCAGAACCGTTTTTCGAATTTGCTACTGAAACAAGTAAGCAATTATTAAATAAAAATATTTACATCAATGCAGTGTTGAAAAGATGAACAGACTTTTACTAAACATATTGTTGGCTCTCGCATGGATGTTCCTCAATGGGGATTTGTATTTCGCAAATTTTATTGAGGGGTTTGTAATCTCCTTTATAATACTTTGGATTAGCAGTCATGCAACTAAAAGCATAAATTACATAAAGAAAATTCCAAAGCTTATCAGTTTTATTTTTTATTTTCTTTATGAATTGATCGTAGCAAATTTAGAAGTTGCTTACGACATTGTTACTCCGCGTCACATGATGAAGCCGTCAATTATTGCTGTACCAACAGATGCTGAAACAGAAATGGAAATTACTTTGTTAGCCAATTTGATTACACTTACTCCCGGAACGTTGAGTTTGGATGTTTCAACAGATAAAAAAATAATTTATGTTCACTCAATGTACACAACAAATGCACAGGAGTTTATAGAACAACTTAAAAGCGGTTTGGAAAGAAAGTTGCTTGAGGTAATGAGATAATGGTTGAAAATTTAATTACATATTTTGCTTTGCCGGTGACAGCAATTTCTATCCTATTAATTTTCATTAGACTTGTCAAAGGTCCGTCACTGGAAGACAGAATTGTATCACTTGACTTGCTAAGTATATTCGGTATTGGTTTCATTGCATTGTATTCTATTGTATCAAATGAATCAACATTTATTGATGTCGGAATTATACTGGCTTTGTTGGCATTTATCGGGACTGTAGCTTTTGCATATTTTATTGAAAGGAAATTTAAAAAATGAACGAATATATAATTTCCTTTTTTATAATTGTCGGCACTTTGTTTATGCTTTTGTCAGCTGTAGGTTTATTACGTATGCCCGACTTATACACTCGCATGTCTGCAACTACAAAGGCTTCAACACTTGGTGTTGGTTTTATTTTAATAGGAACAGCAATATACTTTGGTGAAATAGGTATTGTAAGTAGAGCAGTAATTATAATAATATTTTTATTTATCACCGCACCTATTGCAGCGCATATGATTGGCAGAGCAGCATATTTTGATGGAATTCCTCTTTGGAAAGGGACTGTCATTGACCAATTAAAAGGGAAGTATGACGATGACTCACACGAACTTTCAAGTGAAGCTCCACCAAAAGAAAAATAATTTTGTAACTCCCCCTTTTTTAATCAATGAGAATAAGAATATCTAGTAATGCAGAATAATATTAAAAATATAGTAGAATCGGATTGGTTCCAGAAAGCAATAATTGTTTTAATAGTTTTCGCCGCAATAGTAATCGGTTTGGAAACTTCGCCGGGAATATACAATCAATACTCGGTGGAGCTGAAGCTGATTGATAAAATTATAATTTATGCTTTTGCTCTTGAGGCTTTGCTGAAGATGCTTCAGTACGGCTCAAAGTTTTACAGATACTTTTACAGCGGCTGGAATATTTTTGACTTTATAATAGTGGTTGTTTGTTTCCTTCCCGGCGATTATCATTTTGCAGCTATCCTTAGGCTTGTCAGAATTTTGCGTGTGCTAAGAATTATCTCTACTGTGCCCAAACTACAATTGCTTGTAAATGCTTTACTAAAAAGCATCCCGTCAATGTTTTATGTCGGAATTTTGCTAGGTATCCATTTCTATATTTATGCAACTTTAGGAGTTTTCCTTTGGTCGCAGAATGACCCATCTCACTTCAAAGATTTACCAACAGCAGTTCTTACTTTGTTTAGAATTATTACCCTCGAAGACTGGACTGATATAATGTATATAAATATGTATGGTTCTGATGTTTACCCTTTTGAAAATTATTCTCAAACCGAAGCAGTACCAAGTGCGTCACCTGTAGTCGGTGCTTTTTATTTTGTATCATTTGTTGTTTTGGGAACAATGATAATGCTCAATCTTTTGATTGGCGTAATTATCAACAGCATGAGTGAATCGCAAAAAGAAATATTAAGTGAAAAACTAAATAAAGATGAAAGTGAAGATGATTTGGAATTACTTCAAAAAGAAATTGAGATGTTAGAATCGCAAGTGGCAAAAATAAAAGATAGAGTTAGTGCAACGAGAAAAAAATAGTTTTTATTTAATTAACTTTTTCAGCTTATCAATTTCATCGCGCAAATAAGCAGCTTTTTCAAATTCCAAATCCTTTGCAGCAGTTAACATTTCTTCTGTCATCTGATCAACTAAATCTTGACGCTGTTCCTTAGTCATATACTTCAACACTGGTTCAGCAACTTTTGCAAAGGCTGCTTCTTCATATTTGTCATCTTTCTTTCTTAATTCTGCAATAGAGGTTGAAGACATAATTTCATCGCGACTTTTGAGTATAGTCTTCGGAGAGATGTTGTGTTCTTTATTGTACTCGCTTTGTAGTACTCGCCTACGCTCAGTTTCATCAATTGTTTTTTTCATTGAATCGGTAATATTATCGGCATACATAATTACTTTTCCGTTTACATTACGGGCGGTTCTTCCTGCTGTCTGCATTAACGATCTTTCACTTCTTAAAAAACCTTCTTTATCTGCATCAATAATTGCAACAAGAGAAACTTCCGGCAAATCTAAACCTTCACGGAGTAAGTTAACACCGACCAAAACATCAAATTCTCCGATACGCAGATCACGTATAATTTCAACACGTTCTAGAGCATCAATGTCGCTGTGAATATAACGCACCTTTATATCAATGCGATCGAGATAGTCTGTTAAATCCTCTGCCATTTTTTTTGTGAGAGTAGTAACGAGAGTCTTTTCATTTTTCGGTACTCTCATTCTTATCTCACCAATCAAATCATCAATTTGATTTTTAACCGGGCGTACTTCAATCCGCGGATCGAGCAGTCCAGTTGGTCGAATTACTTGCTCAACATAAGAACCACCGCTTTTTTCAAGCTCGTAATCTCCCGGAGTTGCACTGACATAAATTACTTGATTAAGTAAACTTTCATATTCGTCAAACTTCATCGGACGGTTATCTAATGCGGAAGGTAATCTGAAGCCGTATTCAACAAGTGTTTCTTTGCGTGACCTGTCGCCGTTATACATACCCCTAATTTGAGGGACAGTGACATGTGATTCATCGATAATCAACAAATAATCTTTTGGGAAATAATCGAACAAGCAAGATGGCCGAGTACCCGGTTCTCGCTGATCGAAATGACGTGAGTAGTTCTCAATGCCAGCGCAGTAGCCTATTTCGCGTATCATCTCAATATCATAATTTGTTCGCTGCTCAAGTCTTTGTGCTTCAAGATATCTCTCTTCTTTCCAGTACTCTTCAAGCCGTTCTTTTAATTCTTCCTTAATTGTGCGAATGGCAATATTCCCTTGCTCTTTTGTTGTAACAAAATATTTTGCAGGATAAATAGGTACTGACTCAACCTCTTCAATTACTTTGCCTGACATTGCTTGGATGATTGACAGCCTTTCAATTTCATCACCCCAAAGTTCAATGCGCACTGCTTCTTCATATTGATACGCCGGGATTACTTCAATTACATCGCCGCGTGCTCTAAAGGTGCCACGCGTAAACTCAATATCATTACGTGTGTAATAGATGTCAATCAATTTACGTAATAAATCTTTGCGTTCAATTTCTTGTCCTTTTTTCAAAAACATAATTTGGTTGGCATACTCATCCGGTGCACCGATGCCATAAATACAGCTAACACTTGCTATAATAATTACATCACTTCTTCCTTCAATTAGGGAAGTAGTAGCTTTCAAGCGAAGCCGGTCAATCTCTTCGTTCACTGATGAATCTTTTTCGATATAAAGATCACGTTTTACTACGTAGGCTTCCGGCTGGTAGTAATCATAATAGCTAATAAAAAATTCAACTTTGTTTTTAGGGAAGAAGGATTTGAATTCTGAATAAAGTTGTGCAGCTAAAGTTTTATTGTGCGAAATAATTAGAGTTGGTTTATTAACATTAGCAATTACATTCGACATAGTATAAGTTTTACCACTGCCTGTAACGCCAAGCAAAACTTGATGCCCTAAACCATCTTTAATACCTTTTGTTAATTCGGCGATAGCATTTGGCTGATCGCCAGAAGGTTTATAATTTGAAACTAATTCGAATTTGCCGTAACTCAATTTCTTAAGCCTACTCCATGAGCACAAAAATACTCAGTTGTTAAATGTCCATTTAATACTATTGTTGGAGCAGAATCCATTCCCGGAGGTAGATCAAATGGGCCTTGTACTTTCATTTCTGTTCCGTTTTTATCCAAAACGTAGAAAATAGTTCCACCGGATTCACGATTACGAATTACCCCTTTATCTTTAACAAGTTCAACAATAATATCTCTGGTAGCATTATTGTTGGTGTCAAAATCAGTAAATGAACCAAGTCCGTCACTCGGTTTGAAGTACATAAAATATAAAATACCTGCAATTGATATTATTAAGACTGGTAGAATAAATTTTTGCATATCTATCTTTTTCTCTTTGATTCTTATTTGTTAATTATACATTTGCAAATTGGTTAAACCAAATATAGTAAACTAGGTTTCAATTTTACAAAATTTAAACTGCTAATTATCATTTATATTAAGGACGATTTCATGAAAAAGTTATTTGTGATAATACTATTTTTATTCTCTATCTCGAAAGCCCAAGAAACGGATTCAACACTTTACAAATGGATTCCATCATTAGTCGGTGGATTTAACATGAGTCAAATTGCTTTAAGCAATTGGACAAAAGGTGGAGAAAATAATGTTACCTGGTCGATTAAAGGGGATTTTGATGTTGATTATAAAGCCAAAGGGTGGAAATTCCACGGCGAAATAAAAGCCGCATTTGGTAAAAGCAAAGTAGGTGAAGAAGAATTTAGAACAAATGATAATGAAATATTTATTGACAAAGTTTTTTCTTTAAATGCCGGATGGATCGTTGATCCGTATATCAGTAATAATATCAGAACCCAGATCACTACAGGTTTCGATTTTGAAAAAGATCCGGTATTAGAGATTTCTGATTTTTTTGATCCTGGGTATATAACACAATCAGTTGGTTTTACTTACGATCACAATAAAATTTTCAAGACAAGATTGGGTGTGGCTTTTCAAGAAGTTTTCACAGATAAATTTAACAGCTATTCAGATGATCCTGATACCCCGGAAATTGAAGATTTTAAGTTTGAGACCGGTATCGAAAGTGTGAGTGATTCAAAATTTGAGCTGGGTGAAAATTTAATCTACCGCGGAAAGCTTAGATTGTTTACACGGTTTGAAAGAATTGACGAAGTTGATGTTTTGTGGGACAACACAATTACAGCTAAAGTGAACTCATGGCTTAATACGAACTTAACTTTTACTTTGATTTACGAAGAAGCACAATCAAAACAAGCACAGTGGCGACAAGCTTTACAATTGGGAGTTGTGTTAACGATCATCTAATAATTTTTATAACCTTTTGGAGTAAAATATTTCACTTTATAATCATAATTTTTCTTCGGAGTTTTCTTAGGCATATTGTAAGCAATATCTTTAGGTGGAAGTACTTTCCGAATGAAATATCTTGATTCGTTTTTGTTTTTCTTCTTTGTGATTCCAAAATCTTTGTAGAATTTTTTGAATTCAAGATTTGGCAAAATGTCTTGAAGTATTAAGAAAGAATCTTGTTTCTCGATGCCGGTACGAATATCATTTGCGTTGATAAATGAAATAAATAAAAAAATGCAAATACTAACTTCAATTATCGTTTTCATTTTAATTCATGTTTTATTTCTTTATCATTTTATACATACCCGGACGGGATTCCGGCCTTTCCGAATAGCCGTATTTATAATAAAATTCTTTTACTCCCTCAGCAGCCATCAAACCAACAAATGAATTATTATTTGTATTTTCAGAAAGGAATGCTTCAACTTCAGACATAAGCATTTTACCGATTCCTTTTCCTTTATATTCCGGCACAACAATTACATCCTGCACATAAAAATAAATTGCTCCATCACCAACAATTCGTGCTATCCCAACTAGTTTATCACCATCAAAAGCAAGTACTGAAAAGAGATCATTATTCATACCTTGAGATACTACACTATCACCAAGCATATCCCAGCCGGTTGTTGCTCTAATCGTTTGATATTCTTCAACTGATATTTTTCTTTTTTCTATTCTGATATTCATATCCCCCCCGATAGAAATTTTTTATTCGTGGGCTTCCATTCCGTATTTGCTCCACTCTTCTTTTGACGGGCCATAAATCCCCGGAACTTCAATGTTCAACAATCGCATTACAATTGTCATTTGCCCACGATGATGAATTTGATGATTCAACAGCATAGAAAGAACTTCATTGCGTTTAAACGTTTGCCCGTAAAGTTCAATATCAGTTTGCAGATCTTCGTCGGTCCATTTTTCTTTCAACAAATCAACCAATTCGCCGCTGTATTTTTTGAACAAATCGCCTATTTCTGTAAAAGAATTGGGAATGGGTTTTCCTTCGAGATGGTCCTCTTCAAACAGTTCGACCTTGTTCATCATTTCTGTTACTGTTTGAGTAATGTGCCAAGCAATTCTACCTAAACTGCGAATGTTTTCATAAGGCTTTTCATTAATTTTTTCATTACTTATTTTTGAAAAAATTTTGAGAGTAAACTCTTCATCAGCCTTCCAGGCTTCAAAAAAATCTTCAAGTTTTCTGAACATTTTTCCTCTAATTTAATTTATTATTTAAGGTGCGAGTCTCTCAATTGTCCAAGAACCATCTTTATGTAAAGTGTATTTGAAGCGGTCATGCAAACGGTTCGGGCGCCCTTGCCAAAATTCAATTGTTCTCGGGATAATTCTGTATCCTCCCCAAAAACCCGGCAGAGGCACTTCTTTATCTAAAAACTTTCTTTTGATCTCATCGAATTTTATCTCAAGCAATTTGCGTGAAGTAATAACAGAACTCTGCTGCGATATCCAGGCTCCAAGCTGGCTTCCGCGAGGACGAGTTGAAAAATATTTTAGCGATTCTGCCGTTGATACTTTCTCTGCTTTTCCAGTAATAACCACTTGCCTTTCAAGCGGTAGCCAGGGAAATACCGCTGCTACTTTTGGATTTTCATTTATTTGTTTTGATTTTTCACTTTCGTAATTTGTGAAGAATACAAATCCTTTTTCATCAAACATTTTTAACAAAACAGTTCGTACTGTAACATCGAGTTCTTTTGATGAAGTTGCTAAGCTGAAAGCATTGGGTTCATTTAATTCTGTTTCTATTGCCTGGTTAAACCATAATTCAAATTGCTTGAATGGATCTTTATTAAGTTTATCTTCCGTTAATCCGTCTTTGGTGTAATTTTTTCGTAGTTCACCTAAATCCATTTGTATCTCCGTAAACTGAAAAAGCAAATATAATTATAATGATACAAAATTCTATTTCACGGATTAAAAAATTTGTGTTCTGTGGGAGAACATCAAAAGTGATTACGAAAAATTAAGAAGTTTAGCAAACAGAAAAACCTAGTAATTTCTTTTTGCATCCTGCTTATCGTTGGCTCTTTTAAATAAGTAACCCAGAGCTAATAAGATTAGTATCAGCGGTAATAAAATAATACCGCACAAAGTAAATCTTACCGTTGTAAACATTTTTTTCAGTTTCACTGATTTGGTTTTTGTAAATTTAGTGTTAGCTGGAAAATGTACTATCGATTAGACAGCATTTAAATTGGTCTCCCCATCTCTTATTAAATACTTAAAAAAAATAATTTAAATTTAGATTGGTTGTTTTTTTGGTGTGCACAAATTTGGTACCTTAGATTGGTCAAAAAATTCTTTTTTAATAATACTTTGCATGAATTTTCAACCCTTCTCTTTCATCATCCCAAGCAACAGAACTGAATTTCCAGCCGGATGGTGTTTTAATAAACTGCATCGTTTTCACACCTTTTGTCTCAAAAGAAACTCCATTCATAATTCCGCTCTTTTGATATAGGCTAAAACGGTGAGCGATATTTCCAAAAATTTCTGTTCTTTCAGAAATTTCATTTTCATTAAAATTCTTAAGTGTACCATCACTTAAAATTTTTTCTCGTGGTTCGATAAATTGCTGTAGACCATAGATCTCCGGTTCGGGATCAACATTTTTAATTATTATTCCTTTGGAAATAAACATATCATAAACAGCATCCAATTTTATTTGCTCACCTTCCTTTGTAGTGAACAAGTTATAGAAAGCAGCCGTTAATTTATCTAAAGCTGATTTATCATCAGTATACATAAGTGTTCCCAGTTTTGTGAATTAAGAAGCTAGCTATAGAGCTTAATTACCTCTTCAAATATAGCTTTAATTGTCTTTATCGGTATGTCTTTTCGGGGATCGATTGGCAAAATCTTCATTCGCTTACGATCACCTTGCTCTAAAGCAGGGTGATAAATTTTATTTCCATCAACCATTAAAATATATGGATGGCCGGTTCTTTTGTCCGTCCATAAATAGCAAAGCCTTTTATCTTTATAATTAAAAAGCGGCATTCCGTAATTCCAGCCTTGAGTAATTTCATCACTGAAATTTAGTATAATATCCCTTAAAGCAAGGAGACAGCCTTTAGCCGGCTCCTTTTTTCTCATATAAAAGTTTTCTATTTCGTTGTGCATAAATCTATTGGCTAAAATCGTGAAGGTCGGTTAAGCAAAATCCAACCCGAATTGAATAAATATGTCTATAGTCTGCATCTATGGTTTGAGCAATGTTAAAATTGTAATATGCTTCAATTCCTAATCCGACACCGGGAAATAATTTATACAACGGCATAAAATAGGCTTGAGCATTTAGGCCAAAACCAAACCCCCAAAAATATTGAGGGCCCTTAGCTTCTCCATAAGAAACTGTTGGGCCAGCATAAAAAGCACTGACAAAATGGTTATTAACATTAGCTTTGCCATAAGCAATGCTGCCGGTTGCCATACTTCTTCCACTTAAAATATCTTTGCTGGATGAGTTAATAGAAACTTGATACGAATCTTCACCGAGTGACTTATTAAAAGAGAGACTACCATTAATATATTTCGGCGATCCACCCAGGCTCCAATTCAGCCAAAACGGATTTGAATTTTCCTCTTTCTGCGCAAATGAAAAAGTGCTCAGTAAAATGAAAATAAATATTGAATAATTAATTTTTATCATTTTTTAAATTCTTGAATTATTTCGCTCCAGGCTCCAAATTATCCAAAAAGTATTTACTCATCAAAGTAAACAAATGCAATGAAGTTCCTTCACCCTCATAAATACTGTGTGAACGGTTAGGATACGGCATAAACGAGAACATTTTATTGTGCTTTATTAATTCATTAACTATTAATTCGGAGTTTTGATAATGCACATTATCATCACCGGTTCCGTGAATTAAAAGTAGGTTGCCCTCTAAATTTTTCGCATGATTGACCGGAGAGCCTTCACGGTAACCGTATTCATTATTTTTCGGTAAATTCATAAATCTTTCCTGGTAGATTGTATCATACAATTTTTGATCTGCAACTGGTGCAACACTCACACCGGTGTGGTACATTTCCGGATAACGGAAAAGCATATTCAGAGTCATCGTGCCGCCGCCGCTCCAACCCCAAATACCAACTCTTTCTGAATCGATAAACGGAAATTTTTCAAATACAGCTTTCGCCCCATTTGCCTGATCAATTGACGCGGTTATCCCCACTTTTTTATAAACACTTTTCCGCCATGCTCTGCCACGTGGTGCAGGAACACCACGGTTGTCCAAGCTTACAATTACATATCCTTTTTGAGTTAAATAAGAATGGTACAAATACCTGCTGCCTCTCCACATATCTCTAACTGTTTGACTTCCCGGTTCACCGTAAACAAAGAATATAACAGGATATTTTTTGGACTCATCCAAATCGAAAGGTTTCATAATCCAGCCATCTAAAACTATATCATCTTCTGTTTTCACTTTAAAAAATTCTACGTCGGAAACTTTTATCTTCTTAATTTTTTCAGTCACTTCTTCGTTTTTGTAAAGTGTCCGAATCGACTTGTGACTAGGTAATTCAACAATGTCCGTGTAACTTGGTGTATTAAAATTTGAAAAAGTTCTGAAAGCGTATTTGTTTGACGGCGACACTTTATAACTGTGATAACCTTTTTCTTCAAGAGGAGTAATGCGTTCAAGCTTTCCGCTTCCGTCAAAAGGAACGCGGTATAAATATCTCGATTCATTTTCTTCCGGTGAAGCTATGAAATAGATCCAGCCGTCATCATCATTAATATTTGCTACTGAAATAACGTCGTATTCACCCGGGGTTAATTTTTTAACTTCTTTACCGTCTCTTGAAACTAAATATAAATGTAACCACCCGTCACGTTCACTTACCCACGAAAAATATTCACCGTTCTCAAACCATTTGAAATTATCTCTAACTTCAAGCCAGGCTTCGTCCTCATCAGTAAAAACTTTGTTTACATCTCCTGTGGTTGCATTACAAATATAAATATCTAATTTATTTTGATAACGGTTTAAATGCTGGGCAACAATTTCATCACTGTTTGCGGCCCATTCCATGCGGGCAATGTAATTGTTTCGCCGATCGCCGGGGATTTTCATCCAAACAGTTTCACCCCCGGCAGCAGAAACAACACCAACTTTTGCAGCAGAATTTTGTGTCCCAACTTTAGGGTATTGAACTGGAATTGTGTACGAATAAATTGAGTCGGTATTATTTATCATCAGGAACTCCCCGATACCTTCTGCATCGAGTTGCCAGTAAGCTATTTTGTTCCCATCGGGGCTCCATCTGAAACCATCACGCACATCAAGTTCTTCTTCATAAACCCAATCGAATGTTCCATTAATTATTGTTTTCGAGCCATCTGCAGTAAGCTGAATTACTTTGCTTGTGGCTATTTCTTCAACATAAATATTGTTTTTGCTAACGTACGCAACTCTATCGCCTTGTGGGGAAAATTTTGCAAACATCAAAGATGATTCAGGCCTATCCACCCCAATTTGCTGTAATTTATTTGATTTAAGATGAAGCACGTAATAATCGCCACGTGTATTTCTACGCCAAACTCTTTCAGTATTTGTGAAAAGAAGTAGTTTTGATTTATCCTCTGACCAAAAGTAATCATCAAACACCATCGGCTCAGAGCTGTTTGGCAAAATTAATTTTCTTGCCGGAATTAAAACTTCTCTTTCACCACTTTCAGATTCGTAATAAACAATGTCTTTTCCACCTTGAATTTCCTTCGAATTTTCGACAATCGTGTATCCTTTTCCTCCTTTAATCCATCGGGCAGATGGAAATTTTCCAACTGTGAATTCATTGTCTTTAAATATTTTATCTAAAGTTAAATCAATTGATTTTTCTTGTGCATTAGTAAACGAAATAACACTAATTGAAAGAATTAGCAAAGTGATGAATTGTTTCATAATAATTCCTGTTTAATTGAAAAGAAATAATTAATAAACATAGAGATGTGTTTTATATAACGCTATTAAAATACTCAAAAGTTCTAAAGTTTGCATATTTTGTGCTACAATTTAGTATCAAAAGAAATTTTTTTAAAAATTATTAACTACTCTGAATAGTAAAATTCAAAACTAATAATTAAATTTAATTCCCCAAGAATGAAAGGAATTCAAAATGATCAACTCGATAAAAAGTATTTTCATCTTAGTTGTTGCTTTTATTTCCATTTCTGCTCAGTCAAAAGAAGAATCTTTATTGTATCTTAAATCAAACCTTGAGTTCATTGCTTCCGATGAACTAGAAGGAAGGGAAGCTACTTCCCACGGTGAACAAATCGCCTCATTGTTTATTGCCAAGGAACTTAAAAAATATGGCATAAAACCTTTCGGTGATGACGACACATATTTTCAAAACTTCAATATGGCGGTTGGATCCGTTTCGCCTAGCTCGGTTATTTCTTTAACAGACAACAGTGGTGAATTAACAGGCTTCGAGTTTAAAGATGATTTTCTTTTCGCGGGCGCACCATTTTATCCCGACAATTCTTTTTCCGGGAAAGAATACGAAATGATATTTGCCGGATACGGGGTTATCTCTGAAAAAGAAGATTATAACGATTACGCAAATCTGGATGTTACCGGAAAAGTTGTAGTGGTTTTGAACGGTACGCCTTTAGAAAGCCTTGATAACATGGGCTACAGAGCCATGCGAAATTTTAAATCCAATATAGCCGATTCGCTTGGCGCAGCGGGAATGATTATTGTCACTGAAGAGAAGTTATACGGATACTGGGGAATGATACAAAAATATATGAGCGGCAAAAGTTATGCCCTGGAGAATGAAGTAAATGAAAAAAAATCGATTCCTTTTATTTATTTCTCTAAAGACGCGCTTACTAATCTACTTGAAAAAGAAAAGTATAATTATGAAGAATTGAATGAATTCATAAATAAAAAAGAGAAGCCGGAATCGTTTACATTAAATCAAAAGATAAAGTTGGAGTTTGAAACAGTTTACGAAATTAAAAATGCAAGAAATGTTATAGGAGTTTTGGAAGGTAATAATGAAAATTTAAGAGATGAATTTGTAACTGTCGGCGGGCACTACGATCACGAGGGAATCAGAAATGGCGTAGTGTATTACGGCGCCGATGACAACGGTTCGGGCACAGTTGCTGTTCTTGAAACAGCAAGGCTTTTAGCGGAAAGAAAAGAAAACCAAAGATCTATACTTTTCTTCTTTTATGCTGCGGAAGAAAAAGGATTGCTGGGATCTAAATATTTGGCTAATCATGTAGATTACATTAATGATGTCGTTGCAAATATCAACATGGACATGATAGGCCGAGAGGGAGAAAACCATTTGCACAATATCGGCTCGGGTAGATTAAGTACAGAATTTTATAATCTCATAAAAGAAGCAAATGACAAGTCGGTCAAGCTTGATTTTGATTATAAATACGATGCTCCAAACGACCCGAATAATTTTTATAGAAGGAGCGATCACTATCATTTTGCTCTAAAAGGTATCCCGGTTGTTTTCTTTTTTGATGATATGAAAGAGGATTATAGTAAACCAACCGATACGGTAGATAAAATTAATTTTAATAAAGTTTACAAGGTCACTAAATTGGTGGAAGAAATTGCGCTTAAAGTTGCTAATTTGGGACACAGATTGAAGGTAGATAAATTAGTTGTAAAATAACACGGAGTAAAAATTGAAATCGATTTCTAAAATTATTGTTATTCTATTTTTTGTTTCATCATTAATTATTTCTCAAGAAAATAATCCACATGAATTTAAAATTTTACACAATGTTGAAACAACAGATGTTAAGTCGCAAGGACACACCGGAACGTGCTGGTGCTTCTCAACAAAATCGTTTTTAGAATCAGAATTAATTAGAATGGGCAAAGGTGAACACGACCTTTCTGAAATGTATATTGTCAGAAATGTTTATCCTGCTAAAGCGGACAGATATATGCGTCTGCATGGTAAATTTAATTTTGGGCCCGGCGGACAAGCACACGATGTTACTAATGCTATCAGAGAATTCGGAATAGTCCCGGAAGAAGTTTTCCCGGGAAAACTTGTAGATCCTGAAAAGTATGATCACTCTGAATTGGACGGAGCCTTACAAGGTTTTTTAGACGGAGTCAGAAAAAATTATAAAAAAAGAATTACACATTTGTGGAAAGATGCATTCAATGCAATACTTGATGTCTATCTCGGTGAAAATCCAAAAGAGTTTGAGTACAATGGAAAAACATACACACCGAAAAGTTTTCAAAAATATTTAGGCATCAATCCGGATGATTATGTTGAATTTACCTCGTATTCAAATTATCCGTTTTATGAAAAAGCAATTTTAGAAGTGCCGGATAACTGGTCACTTGATAAATATTATAACGTTCCGCTTGATGATTTTGTAAGAATTGCAAAGCACGCACTTGAAAACGGTTTTTCAATTGAGTGGGACGGAGACACAGGCAGAGATCATTTTTATAGGGAAGGTTATGCTGTTTACCCGAAAGAAGAAAGAGGCGACGAAGTAACTGAACCCGAAGAAGAAATTAATGTAACTCAGAAAATACGCCAAAAGGGTTTTGATAGTTACGATGTAAACGACGATCATCTAATGCACGTTACCGGACTCGCCGAAAACCAAAACGGAACTCATTTCTTTTACACAAAAAATTCTTGGGGCACAGACAATGATAGCTATGACGGCTACTGGTACATGTCTGAAGAATATTTCAAAATGAAAACCATTGCATTTATGGTTCACAAAGATGCTGTGCCGAAGGACTTGAGAGAGAAGTTGGGGTTTTAGTTGGTGTGAATTATATCAACAATAGTGAGAAATAAATGTCTGAAAATATCTTATTGGAAAAGATGTTATTCCTGACGACGAATTATTAAAAGAAAAACTAGCTTCATCTTATTCGTTCTTAGTAGAAATAAGGCAAATAGTAAAAGAAACAGTTGGCGAGACTACAGAAGAATGGAAATATTACGGGAAGAAATACGGATGGCAGCTAAAGAATTTATTCAAAAAGCGTAATTTATACTTCATAATAATTTTTGATGGTTTCTTCAAAATAATCTTTGTTTTC
>JANQIV010000252.1 GCA_028282005.1 Melioribacteraceae bacterium
CATTTTCAAAATTATCCCAAGGGTTATCTTCAACTTGCTTATGTCCAAGAGATATTTTTCTTGACTCTGTATCAATGCTTAAAACAACGGCTTCAATAGTTTCACCTTTTTTAACAACTTCCCCGGGGTGACGAATTTTCTTTGTCCATGAAAGATCGGAGATGTGAATCAATCCATCAATGCCTGGCTCAAGTTCAACAAACACACCAAAATTAGTTAAGTTACGTGCAACACCACTATGTTTTGAACCGACAGGATATTTCTTCATCAACTCTTCCCATGGATCAGGAGTAAGCTGTTTCATACCGAGAGAAATTTTCTTGTCGTCTTTGTCCAAGCTTAAGATAACAGCTTCAACAACTTGACCCATTGAAACGAATTGTGAAGGATGGCTAATGTGCTGTGTCCAACTCATTTCAGAAATGTGGATCAAGCCTTCAATACCTTTTTCTATTTCAATGAATGCACCATAATCAGTAAGAGATACAACGCGGCCAGAAACTTTGTCGCCGATTTTGTATTTCTCTTCGATTTTTTCCCAAGGGTGTTCTTGCAATTGTTTTAGTGATAAAGAAATTCTTTTCTTTGTTTTGTCGTAATCAGTAACAACAACCTTAATTTTTTCATCAAGTTTAACAACTTCACTCGGGTGATTAATTCTTCCCCAGCTAAGGTCTG
This sequence comes from Melioribacteraceae bacterium, assembly GCA_028282005.1. Lineage (GTDB taxonomy): Bacteria > Bacteroidota > Ignavibacteria > Ignavibacteriales > Melioribacteraceae > JANQIV01. The sequence goes on from JANQIV010000252.1 coordinate 679, forward strand.
TAATGTGAACAAGGCCGTCAACACCGCCAAGGTCAACGAACACACCGAAGTCTGTAATCGCTTTAACGATACCTTCAAGGATTTGTCCTTTTTCAAGTCCGTCAAGAATTTCTTTTCTTTGATCAGCAATTGTTTCTTCAATAAGTACTTTGTGAGAAACAACTACATTTTCAGTAGGAATATTTATTTTAACAATTTTGAAATCCATTGTTTGGCCAACAAATGCGTCAAAATCACGAACAGGTCTAATATCAATTTGTGAACCCGGCAAGAATGCTTCAATACCCATAAGGTCAACAACCATACCGCCTTTGATTCTTTTGAGAATTTTACCCATAATAATTTCATCGTGCTCGTGAGCATGGATAATTTTTTCCCATACTTTTAGGAAGTCTGCTCTCTTTTTGCTGAGCACCAAGTTTCCTTCTTCGTCTTCAACACTTTCAATAACTATGTCAACAGACGCGCCGAGTTTAATTTCTTCAGTTGCGTTAAATTCATTTTTAGGAATTGTACCGTCAGATTTAAATCCAACATCAAGTACAACGTTATCGCCATCAATGCCAACAATTTTACCGGCGATGATTTCGCCTTCTTGAATATCACGGAATGATGTTTCATAAAGTTTTTCCAACTCAAGTAATTCGCTGTCAGAGTAATCTTCATCATTCATGAATTTTTTTCTGTCGATTGATGAATCAGTTTGAGTTTGAGGTTCTGCTGCTTCAGCAACAGGTTCTTCATTAGTTTCTTCTTTTACTTCCTCTACTGCTTGTTCTTCTGTTGTTTCTTCCACCAATTCAGCAGCTTCTTCAACGTTAGTCTTTTCTTCTTTTTCTTCAGACATTAAGCCTCCAAAAACAAATCTGCTTTCTGATACTCTGCCGCAAAAGTATTCAGTGCAGAAAATAAATTAGTTTAACATTAGTTAATTGTTGCGGCTTTTTAGTTTATTAAGTTCAGTTAAAATTAAGTCTATCTCTTCTTCTATTTTCATGTTTGTTGAATCAATTTCAATAGCGTCATCGGCAACCTTCAACGGACTCACTTTCCTGGTGCTATCAATATGATCCCTATTTTCAATACTTTCCTTTACATCTTCTAAAGTTGTATCAACATCTTTTTGTTTGTATTCTAAGAATCTTCTTTTCGCTCTTTCATCAATGGAAGCTGTTAGGAAAATTTTCAAATCTGCATTTGGGAAAACCACTGTAGTTGTGTCACGCCCTTCGGAAATCAAGTTTCCTTCTTCACCCATTTTTTTTTGGATTCTGACCATCTCTAATCTAACTTCAGGAATTCTACTGATATCACTTACTTTGGCATTTACTTTGGGGGTTCTAATTTTGTCGGTAATTTCTTCGCCGTCAACAAAAACTTTTGTGACACCGTTTTCAAAAGCGAGTTTTAATTCAATGCTTTTAGCAAGTTCGATTACAGTATCAACATCTTCTGCTATACCTTTTTCGAGGGCTAATGTGGTTACTGCTCTGTACATTGCACCGGTGTCTAAATAAACATAACCGAGTTTACCGGCAATCATTTTGGCAACTGTACTTTTGCCCGCACCTGCGGGGCCATCTATCGCTATCAAATATTTTTCGGACATAGTCTTGAAATATAATGATTTATAGATAGGATATCAACAATATTTAAAGGATTAATTAGCTGTTTTGCTGGAGTATTTCAAGCATTCTTTCGTGAACTTTTCCGTTTGTTGCCAGAATTTGTTTTGCAAATGGAGTGATTCTTTCATTCTGAAAATTAGTCACAACTCCACCCGCTTCTTCAACCAAAAGCATCCCAGCACATAAATCCCAAGGATGTAAATGTACTTCCCAAAAGCCGTCAAACACACCGGCTGCAACATAGCAGAAATCTATAGCAGCAGAACCGAGTCTTCTAATTGCGCGAGAGTTCAAAACAAAAGCATTAAATTTCTCTAAAGTTTTATGAGGGTTATCTGCAATATCGTACGGAAAGCCAGTTACCAAAAGACTTTCAGCAAGATTATCATTTTCGCTTACTCTTAATTCTTTACCGTTACAAAAAGCGCCGCTTCCTTTTTCGGATGTGTACATGTTATCCTGCATAACGTCATAAATTACGCCACAAACAGTTTCGTTATTTTTTACAACACCAATTGAAACACTGAATAGCGGCAAGCCGTGCGCAAAGTTTGTTGTGCCGTCAAGCGGATCAATAATCCACGTGTAATCCGATCCGGTTAAGTCTTCCCCGCTTTCTTCAGCGATTATTGCGTGTCCGGGGAACTCCTTTTTAATAAACTGTTTAATTGTCTCTTCTGACTTCTTATCTATCTCTGTTACTAGATTCGAGGCGTTTGTTTTGAATTCAATTGAGAAGTTTTTACCAAAACCATTTCTAATTATTTCACCAGCTCTACGCGCTATTAGTTGTACTTTTTCTACCATTTTGCCCGCTTAATTGTCCAATAAATTGATTGGAAAACTACTTAATTATTTTATTTTAACAAAGTTTACATTTTGTTAAGTCTGTTAATTTGTATCACCGAATCGAATTTCTTATTTTTAAAGTTTAATTTCAATAAATAATAAAAAGAGTTTATGTCAGAAGATAGCAAAAACAGTTCAGTTGATTTGTCAATTGTTGAAGATATCCCTAAAATACTTGCTGTATTACCTTTAAGAGATAATGTAATTTTCCCTTACATGATTTTCCCGGTGCTTGTGGGAAGGGAACATTCAATAAAAGCGGCAAACTATGCATTGGAAAGTTCAAAATATATTTTCCTTTCCGCGCAGAAAAAAGCAAATATTGAAGAACCGACCACTGATGATATTTATGAAGAAGGTACGATCGCAAAGATTATTCAAATTTTGAGACTGCCGAACGGGTTGATGAAAATTCTTGTTGATGGAATGATTCAGGGCAGAATTACAAAATTTACTGATAACAAAGATTTCTTTGAAGCTGAGGTAGAAGTAGTATTTCCGCAGTCCGAAGATCAGCGCGAACTAAGCGCGATGATCCGCCAGATGTCTAACCTTTTTAAAGATTACGTAAAAATTAATAAATCAATTCCTGCAGAAGCTATCGGCGCTTACGAAAACATCGATGAGCCGGATAGAAAGCTGTTTTACGTTGCTGCAAATATTGTTCAATCAATTGAAGTGAAGCAATCGATTTTAAAGAAATTTTCTATCAAAGAGCAGATTTACGAAATCATCAGAATCTTAAATTCGGAAATAGATATTCTGAAAGTTGAAAAAGAAATTGAGACTAAGGTTCAGGAAAATATTACAAAGACTCAGCGCAAATTTATAATTCAGGAACAGATAAGAATTTTGCAGGACGAACTCGGCGAAGAGGAAGAAGTATCACCCGAATTTGCTAAACTGAAAGGAAGTATAAAAAAAGCTAAAATGCCGAAAGAAGTTCATGATAAGGCTATCGACGAATTAAATAAATTGAAAAAGACTCCGAGCAGTTCACCGGAATCAACAGTGCTGCGAAACTATCTCGAGTGGCTTATCGAAGTACCTTGGCACAGAAAAACAAAAGACAATCTCGATTTAACAAACGTTAGAAAAATTTTGGACGAAGATCACTTCGGACTTGAAAAACCAAAAGAAAGAATTGTTGAACACATTGCTGTTCTTAATTTAGTTAAGCAAATGCGCGGACAAATACTTTGCTTCGTCGGCCCTCCGGGAGTCGGTAAAACCTCGCTTGGAAAATCAATTGCCCGTGCGATAAACAGAAAATTCGTTCGCATCAGTTTGGGCGGTGTTCGCGATGAAGCGGAGATACGTGGACACAGAAGAACATACATCGGTTCGCTACCCGGTAAAATTTTGCAGTCAATGAAAAAAGCGAAAACAATTAATCCGGTGATGCTTCTTGATGAAATTGACAAAATGAGCATGGACTTTAGAGGTGATCCATCGTCAGCAATGCTCGAAGTCTTGGACCCGGAACAAAACCACACATTTAATGACCACTATCTCGATGTCGATTACGATTTATCAAAAGTAATGTTTATAACTACTGCAAACGTGCGTTACAATATTCCTCTTCCGCTGCAAGACAGAATGGAAATTATCGAATTGCCAGGATACCTCGAACACGAAAAAATGCAAATCGCCAAAAGGCATATTATCCCAAAACAATTGAAAGGCCACGGATTAGATAAATTCAAAATTGATTTCAATGATGAGGCCGTTAGTGCGATTATTCAAGAATATACACGTGAAGCCGGTGTCAGAAATCTCGAAAGAGAAATCTCAACAGTATTTAGAAAAACTGCCCGGGATATAATTTTGGAGCAAGCCAAAAACGGAAACAAAGGGAAGAAAAAAGTCGATTTTAATATCGATGTTGATAAAGTTAGAGATTATTTGGGTGTGCAAAAGTATAGGCTTCAAAAAGCTGAGAAAGATTCTCGTATCGGCAGTGTAACCGGTTTGGCTTGGACAAGCGTCGGCGGGGATATTCTTCATGTTGATTCAACTATTATGGACGGTTCAGAAAAGTTAACAATCACCGGACAGATTGGAAACGTGATGAAAGAGTCTGCTCAAGCAGCTTTAAGTTATCTTCGTACAAATGCAAAAGAATTCGGGTTAAAAGCTAATTTCCAAAAAGGGAAAGAAATTCACATTCATTTACCGGAAGGCGCGATTCCGAAAGACGGGCCATCAGCAGGAATTACATTGACAATGGCAATGTACTCAGCGCTTAGTGGTAAGCCTGCCAGAAGTGATGTAGCAATGACCGGTGAAATTACTCTTCGCGGAAATGTGTTGGCTATCGGTGGACTTAACGAAAAACTGCTCGCAGCACAAAGAAGCGGAATTAAAACAGTATTGATCCCGAAAGAAAATGAAAAAGATTTATCCGAAATTAAAGAAGAAGTAAAAACCGGATTAAAAATTATCTGTATCGAAAATATAAAGGACGCTATTCCTCACTTGTTCAGAACCACGCGAAGAAGAAGAACAACGACAACTACTAAAACAACTACGAGAAAGAAAAGATAATGACAGATGTCGAAATTTATAAATCGATTGAACCTCAAGTTGAATCACTGATTGACAGCAATGATTCTGTGCTGACAAACCTTTCGAACTTTACCGCACTGCTAAATCAAAATTTTGAAAAGATTAGCTGGGTTGGGTTTTATATCACCAAAAATGACAAATTGGTTTTGGGACCATTTCAAGGTAAAGTTGCATGTACGAAAATTGAATTCGGCAAAGGCGTTTGTGGTACTTCTGCAGAAAATAGAGAAACAATCATCGTTGAAGATGTTCATAAATTTCCCGGACACATTGCTTGTGATGCCGGATCAAACTCGGAAATAGTTTTGCCAATAGTTGTAGATGACAAAGTTTGGGGTGTGCTCGATTTAGATAGTTACGAATTTTCGTCATTTAACGAGACAGATAAAATTTATTTAGAGAAGTTTTGTGAAACTCTCGCCAATAAGTTAAATTTGAGTGAGTTCAAAGTAATTTAAACTACTCACTAATCAATGTCATTTCGATCCCGTCATTCCGAAAAAGGAATTCCTTCGAAATGACAATCATGAAATCTTGGAATCTAATTTATGAGCTATGTAGTTACCGCCAGAAAATGGCGCCCGCAAAAATTTAGCGAAGTTGTCGGACAGCAGCACATCACGAAAACACTTGTAAACGCGATCAATAAAAACAGAATCGCGCACGCATTTATTTTTGCCGGTCCGCGCGGTGTGGGTAAAACTACAACAGCCCGTATTCTTGCCAAAAGTTTGAACTGCTTAAATCAGCAAAGCGGAGAGCCATGCAACGAATGTGAAATGTGTACAGCTTTCAACACTTCGCAATCGCTTGATATAATTGAAATAGACGGTGCATCAAACAGAAGAATTGAAGAGATCAGGACTCTGCGTGAATCAGTGAAATACGCGCCAACAAAAGGGCAGTTCAAAGTTTACATCATCGATGAAGTTCACATGCTCACACCGGAGTCATTTAACGCATTGTTGAAAACTTTGGAAGAACCGCCTGAACACACGATTTTTATTTTCGCTACAACAGATATTCATAAAGTACCGCTTACGATTATTTCACGTTGCCAGAGATTTGATTTCAGAAGAATTGAAATAAAAGAAATTAAAGCATTGCTCAAAAAAATCGCTGACGCTGAAAACATAAAAATTGATGACCAGTCATTAACCATCGTCGCAAAGAAAGCCGATGGTGCTTTGCGTGATGCACAAAGTTTGTTCGACCAAGTTATTTCTTTCTGCGGTGATAACATTGAAGCTGAGATTTTAACAAAAATGTTAAATCTCATCGATGAAGAAGTTTATTTCACGATTTCCGATTCGATATTAAACAAAAAATTTGAAGAAGCGTTTAATGTTACTTCGCGCATTTACGACAACGGCTGGAATTTTATCGACTTTATTGACGGGCTCGTTGAACACTTCAGAAACATAATGACTGTTGTAATTCGTAAAGATACAGAACTTGTTGAGTCTGCAGAAATATTTGCAGAAAGATATGTGAATTATAAAGACAAGTTTTCCGAAGGCGATCTTCTACGAATTCTCGCTTTCTTAAATAAATCACAGTACGAATTAAAAACTTCCCGCAATCAAAAATTGTACATTGAAATTGCTTTAACACATTTAATCGGATTGGAAAAATCATCAACAATTACTGAGCTGGTAACTAAACTTGGTACTTCAGGCGGAAGTAAAATAAATGTTTATTCACCAAACGAAGCTGAAAAAAAAAAGCCCGAAATAACTAAAGCAAATACTAATTCCGAATTTCGAAATACGAAACAAACTAAAAACCAAAATCTCGAAACACAGTTCAAGAAATCTAAATCCGAAAGTCTCGATACCCAAAACTTAATACAAGTTGAAAACGAGAAATCCACTATTCCAATTGTTTCCTTAAATGATATCGATTCAAAGTGGAAAACTTTTGTTGAGCAAGTTCAAGCTGATAAACCACTGAAACTCGGTTCAATATTTCAACATATAAAACTCATCAATATTGAAAGAGACAACTTAAAAATTGTACTTGATCACCCGGAAGACAAAAGCATAATTGAAAGTGAAAAGGAATATTTCGCTAAAAAAACAAAAGACATTTTCGGCAAGATACTTCAATTTGAATTTTCAGGTACAAACGGGAAAGACAAAACAGAGATAGTGCCTATTGAAGAAGTAGTACAAAAACCAAAAAGTATTTCAGAAGAACCTCCTTTAATCCAAGCCATTATCAAAGAACTCGGCGGAAGAGAGATAAAATAAAAATATAATTTTATTATAAAACTTTACTCATCGAGTTTGAATATCAAATTAATTTGATATATTAAATATTGATAAAATCAATTCCCTTTTCTCTTTACTAAATTTAATTAGATTAAAACTATTTCCCACTTAACGAGGGCTAAAATTCAAAATACAGGGGCAAAAATGAAAAAATTTCTTCTAATTCTTTCCGTTTTAGTTTTATTAATAAATTCAAACAAAGCACAAAATCAAATTATTGACGGCGTTGGCGAATTTTTAACAGAACGCGCGGAAGATAATTTCTTTTACATTTTTCAGAGTAAAATTGAGAACAATAAAATCTTCTGTAAATATTTCCCAGAAGTTAGAAAAATTATTGAAACTGTAGATTTTAAATATATACTTAATAGTAAAGAATTATGGAGTGAGAGTGTTAAAAATGATTTAAACAATCTTCCAATAACTTTATTTAACCATATAAAGGATCTACTCGCAGATATGGTAGCTAATTCACTTCAAAATGAATTTCTTGAGCTACTTCAAGATGCGGTTGTTGAGTATGAAGGAAAGAAGTATAAATTAAATGTTGTTAATTTGGATGCTCCTAAACCTATTAGAGATATTCAAAACAATCTTGCAACAGATATAATAAAATTATCTAAAGTCGTTTCTGACAGTTTTCAGAAAGTAGAATTATTTAAACTAGATTCCAATACGGATTTGGTTAAAATTAATTCCATTAAATCTATTATGGAAACACTTAATGAAAGCATAGATCAATCTTTTAATAGAATTGACAGCGTAATGAATAAAATTACGGAATTGAAAAAAAGTGATGGAATTGAGTTTGCCAATTCAGATCAAATTTTTTCTTTGATTGAAAGAATTGAAAATGAATTCGAAGGAATCAAAATAGTACTTTCTACTGTCATCACTATGACAGATTCTTCAAGTAATACTGTTAAAGCTATAAAAGCATTTGAAATAATTGAATTTTTGGAAAAAAATCTTTCTTCGGATTCAAAATTGAGCTCTGAAAGCAAAGAAATTTTCGATGATTATTTCCCTACTTTTAAAAAAATAGCTCTATTTTTTGCACAAATATCAGATGCAGATTCCGCTAGTCAAGTTTCCACTATTCTTAAAACTTATACACTTCCTTCTGTTAGTTTTGGTGTAAAAAGGGAACCTGGGAAATGGCATATGTTTATACAATCGTATTGGGGGATCACAGTAGGAATGGAATCAATAAATGAAAGGATACTCTCTAATACTAGATTTTATTACGGAATTACTGCACCTATTGGATTAGAGTTTTCTCGCGGATTAGGCAATGAATCATCGTTTTCATTTTTTGTTTCTGCATTAGAATTTGGCCAAGTTGTTAATTCACAAATGTTTGATGAAAATGTAAACTACACTTGGGCAGACATTGTTGCACCTGGATTAACATTTAATTACGGTTTTCCCCAAGTGCCTCTTGCTGTAGGACTAGGAGGTTATTATGGAAAAAGCCTTGTTGGTGGACAACAAAAAGAATGGCATCTATTCGCACATTTTTCATTTGATATGCCTTTGGTTACTTTGTTTTAATCGGGTGAGTATAATTTGGAAAAGACTACAAAAAATATAACAAGTTCGGATTTTGACGGTTTCCCTAAAGAGGCAATAGTCGCTTTTGCTGCTAGATGTGCACTACGTGTAATGCCAACTATGCTATCAAACACCTACTATACAGATGATATCAGAGCAATAAATCGAATTAAAACTATTGAAAATGCGATTCACGCTACTATATTATTTAGCATTAACAAACTAGATAAATTTGCTGCCGCTAACGCCACTGAAATAATAAAATCTTACCTCGCCGATGATGGTGTTTCTGCATCAGCACTCTCTGCATCAGACAGTGTTATTACAGCTTCTATTGAGCTTACTTCAAACAATGCTGCTGCCGCTGCTGCTTATGCAATTAATGCTGCTGCTGAATTTGAACTTGAGGCAACAAATGAGATGTTGAATGATCATAACTATTTATTAAAAAATATAAAAAGAAATAAATCATTAAAAAATTTTTACAACCGTCCTCTCTGGCAAAATAAAACCAAAGAATGGAAAGAAGTTGAAA
>JANQIV010000259.1 GCA_028282005.1 Melioribacteraceae bacterium
GCTTAAAGCTCATCGGTGGTTTAAGCGTAAGTGAAATCGCAAGCGCACTGATGAAAAAAAATGATGCTGTAAAAAAGGCAATAACCCGTGCAAAACAAAAATTTAAAGAAGTTATCGGCTATCCCGAAATTCCAAATTATAACGAGCTCGACAAACGTTTGCACTCAGTACTGAAAGTAATCTACTTGATTTTTAACGAGGGCTACAAAGCTACCGAAGGTGAAAACTTAATTAAAAAAGATGTCTGTTTTGAAGCAATAAGGCTTGCTGAGCTGCTCGCAGAAAACAAAAAATGTAATGTATCCGAGCTCAACGCTTTGCTTGCGATTATGTATTTCAATACGGCCAGATTTGATGCCCGTATCGGAAGCGAAGGCGAAATGATTACTCTTGAATTTCAAGACAGAAGCAAGTGGGATGAAAGGCTTATAAACACTGGCTTAACTTATATTCATGAATCTTCTAAAGACGAGAAAGTTACCACATATCATCTTGAGGCAGCAATCACGTTTACACATATGGCAGCTAAATCATATCCAGAAACTGATTGGAACATGATTCTCTCCCTTTACAACGCGCTGGTTAAATTAAATGATTCTCCTTTCACAGAATTAAACAGAATTGTAGCGGTAATAAAAGTTAAAGGATACAAAGAAGCTAAAAGTGAATTAGAAAAAATTGAAAAAAAATATAATCTTGCCGATAACTACCTGTTTCATTCAATAAAAGGAAACATCGGATTCCTTTCCGGCGATAAAGACCTAGCGAAAGAATGTTTTACAAAAGCAATGCAGCTCAGTAAAAATAAAATCGAAAAAGAATTTTTAGAAAAGAAAATACTCTTGTTAAACTAATCATCTAAAAAATCCTTAAAAGCTTCGTCAAACATTTGCCTGAAGGAGAAAACATTTTTGCCTTCAAAGTCTGATCTTACAATAATATAAGTATCTTCAACTTGATACTGGTAAATACCATAGCTGTCATCAACTGACCAAGACCATTTACTATGAATTTCAGCAGGAATATCAAACAGTTCAAAATTTGAGCCATCAGGTTTTATTCTCGCCATATTATAATTTGCAGTCATTCCCTCCCCAACCCCGAAAGCAATCCACTCACCATTTCTAGACCAAGATGGGAATGTTTCCCATTTAGGAAGATCAGTTAGTTTAGTCAATTCTTTAGATTCAATATCACATATCCATATATTTATATTTTTATCTTCATCTCTCATTCCTGAAAAAGCAAGTTTTTTGCTATCTGGTGACCAATTAGGTTGGTTATTAAATCCTGCTACATCAGTTAACTGAACTAAGTTGCTGCCATCCGGTTCTATTAAAAATATTTCAGATTTGTTATCGGGATCAGCATTGCTGCCAAACGCAATTAACTTTCCGTCAGGTGACCAACTTGGGTTTGTTTCCGATTTTTGACTCGCTATCAAAGCTCTTCTTTCTGTCCCATCAGCCTTAATTATATATAAATCATGATTTTGAGGGGAATTAGTTGCGGAACTATAAACTAACCATTTCCCATCGGGTGACCAGCTAGGAAATCTTTCATCAACATCGTTAAAAGTTATTTGTCTCAAGTTCTCTTCTTCAAAATTCCAAATATAAATTTCGTCGTCCCCTTCTCTATCAGTTTGGAATGCAAGTTCTTTTCCATCAGGCGATAAAGCCGGACCCCAATCTACATAATCATTTTTTTGTGCAAATAGTAAATTTGAAAATACTATGATAGTAACAAAGAATTGAAAGAATTTCATTTTATCCCATAATTTTATTATAAAGTGAAAAATAATTACTTGTTTTGATTATTAATTTTTAATTGTGATTAAGGACTATTTTTGTTACAGGCTACAAATTGCTAATAATCACTCTTTCCTATTTCTTTTTATCAGCCCATTTGAGAGGCGGAATTTTTTCTTGCATTTCTGATGAATCAATTAGGTTTTTTGATCTTCTTAATTTCTGCTTTTAAAAAAGCAATGGTGCTAAGCAAAAGCAAAATCGAAAAAAAATTTCTGGGAAGAAACTTTCTTTGCTGAACTGACTAATTCTAAATTAAAACCGGTTACAAATCCAATATTGTAATATATTTTTAAAAAGTATTACTTTTTTATCTTGACTTACTTCCTTTAAATGGTTACACTTGTAACAAAAAGGTCTTACAATGGAAACTTCTATAGTAACCACTAAAGGTCAGGTGGTTATTCCAGCAAAAATCCGTAGAAAATTTGGAATTAAAAACGGAACAAAGATTCAGTTTTTTGATGAAAATGGTGAAATAAAAATAATTCCGATCACCGACGAAACCATTGATCAAAACGTTGGGATTTTGCGATCCAAAAAAAGTTTGTTGAAAGCTTTACTAAATGAAAAAGAAAATGAACGTGATTTATGAAAAGAGTAAAAAGATTTGTTCTAGATTCATACGCAATACTTTGTTATTTGGAGGGAGAAAAAAACGCTAGAGTTGTAGCTGAGGTATTAAAAAAAGGCCTTAATGAAGATGCGGAGCTTTTTATGAGTGTAATAAATTGGGGTGAAATTTTTTATATAGTTTTAAGAGAACAAGGAGAAGAGGCGGCAAATTTATTTTTAAAAACAATAGCTCGATATCCTATTAACATTATTGATGTTGATAAAAATCAAACACTTGAAGCAGCTCATTTCAAAGCATTTAATAAAATATCTTATGCTGATGCTTTTGCAGCAGCACTATCAAAAATAAATAAAGCTCATTTATTAACAGGTGATATAGAGTTTAAAAATCTTGAAAATGAGATTAAAATAATTTGGCTATAAAATAATCGGAGAGCTAATGAATTTAAAAGATCTTTGTTTGAATCTAGCATATACCGATACTGAAAATGGCATTATCAATATACTTGAGAAATCAGGATTCTGGAATGATCCAAGCAATTGGCAATACTTTGGAAATAGAGAAAACAATTATGGGTCGATTGGCAATCAACAGAGTAAAGCAGACGGCGCTTTAGTAGAAAAATTAATAAATTCTGTAGATGCTGTATTAATGGCTGATGATCAAATGAGGCAATATAGTGACCATAGTTATAACCAACCCTCATCAATTAAAGAAGCACTAGAGAAATTTTATAATATTTTTGAAGGTAAACTTTCAAATATCGACGCAAAAGCAAGAACTAGTTTGGCTCAAAAAATTTCTTTGGTTGCTACTGGCAAAAAATCTAAACCTAACTACTCAGTAATAGATTTGGGTGAGGGACAGTCTCCTAAAAACATCCCAAACACTTTGCTTTCTTTGGGGGAATCAAATAAACTAAGAATCCCATTTGTTCAAGGTAAGTTCAACATGGGTGGAACTGGAGTATTCAGATTTTGCGGCAAAAATAACTTACAATTAATAATTTCAAAAAGACACCCGGAGCTTGCAAAATATGAGTCAGATAGTGATAATAAATTGTGGGGTTTTACTATCATAAGAAGAGAAAACCCAACAAACGATGTAAGAAGTTCAACATACAAATATTTGGCACCACAAAAGAAAATCTTGACATTTAGTTCTGAAGAAGGATTACCATTATTACCTTCTGCTTATCCAGACCCTTATGGAAAAAATTTGAATTGGGGTACTTTTATAAAGTTATACGAATATCAAATAGGAGGCTACAATACAATTATCACTCTCAATCTTCTTTATAGATTATCCTTATTATTGCCTCAAATTGCTCTTCCTATTCGTCTTTACGAGAGAAGAAAAAACTACAGTCCTCATACTTTTGAAACAACATTATCTGGACTAGATGTTAGGTTAGAAGAAGACAAAAGAAATAATCTTGAAGAAGGTTTTCCTACCACAGGCTCTATTAATGTGTCAGGTCAAAAAATTAAGTATTCCATTTTCGCTTTTAAAAAAGGCAAATCTGAAACATATACAAAAAGTGAAGGAATAATTTTTGTCATCAACGGACAGACTCATGGTAATCTTTCTAAATCTTTTTTTACTCGAAATAAAGTAGGATTAAGCTATTTAGAAGATTCGATTTTAGTAATCTTGGATTGTTCAGAATTTGATGGAAGATCAAGAGAAGATTTGTTCAAAAATGATAGAGAAACTCTCATACATTGTAGTTTAAAATCGGAAATTGAAAGATTTCTTGAAGACGAACTGAAAAATCATAAAGGCCTCAAAGAGCTAAAAGAAAGAAGGAAAAGAGAGGAAATTGAAAATAAATTAGAAGATTCAAAACCTTTAGCAGAAGTGTTAAACAATATTCTTAAAAATTCACCTACTCTTTCACGATTATTTATCCAAGGCTTAAAATTATCAAATCCTCTCAAAGTCGATAACTCTGGAACAAACATTCAGTATATTGGAAATAGGTTCCCTTCTTATTTCACACTAGTAAAGAAGTATAATGAGGATAATCATAAAATCGTAAATTGTAATTCACGGTTTAGAATTCAATATAAAACTGATGTAACAAATGACTATTTTGATAGAAGTAAAGATCCAGGAACATTTAAGCTATATTTAAATGGTAATGAAATAGAAAGTTTTTCAATAAATTTATGGAATGGTTTTGCAACGCTTTCTATCCCAACAAAAAACTATACTGTTGGAGAAGTAATAAAGTTTGAAAGCATTGTCAGCGATGTAAATAACTTAGCCAATCCATTCGAAGAAGAGTTCCATGTAAAAATTGTTGACACCAAAAACAACAATGGTACAAATGGACAGAGGAGAAAACCTGGAGATAATTCGAATGGCAAAGACTCCAAAAAACAAGAGCAATTGTCAATCCCGAATATAATTCCGGTTAAAAGAGAAACATGGAAAGAACATGGCTTTGACGAATATACTGCTGTTAAAGTAAAAGGAAGCGAAGAAGACGGTTATGAGTTCTTCATAAATGTTGACAATATTCATTTACTAACTGAACTAAAATCAAAAAAAGAAGAAGAGATCAAATTGGTAGAGGCAAGATATAAATATGGTATGGTTTTGATAGGTTTAGCAATATTAAATGATAAAAATATTAAAGAAAATGAAAATATTTTTGATAAGGTTTTTTCTGTTACTAAAACTATTTCGCCGATTTTGTTGCCTATGATAACTTCATTGGGAGATTTGGAACTGGAAGAAAAAGAAACAAGCTATATATATAATTAGCTATTTACAATTTTAAGTCAAAAAAACATTTTTAATGAAATTGACGAATCCAAAAAAATCTGTTATTATTTGAAATCATTTCTTTAGGATTACTAAAATTAGCATTACTGATTTAGATTATATTGAAAGAATTTCAAACAATGATGAATCTGCATTTTCCGAATTGTTCAGAAAATATTACGAAATTCTGTATCAGTTTGCCGGAAGGTTTGTGCGAGACAAAGATATTTCGGAAAATATTGTTCAGGAAATTTTTGTAAAGCTTTGGGAAAACCGCGGTAAACTTAATATTCAATCAAATGTAAAATCATATCTTTATACGGCTGTAAAAAATCATTCGCTTAATTATATCAAAAAAGAGAAGCAACATATTAGCATTGAAGATGAATCGGATTCGCCGGATTATTTTTCAACTTCCCCTGAAGAAGAAATAATCGACAAAGAATTTTACGATTCTGTTCACGCAGCAATAAATAAACTACCAGATAGCTGCAGACAGATATATATGCTAAAAAGATATGATGAACTTTCGTATGCTGAAATTGCAGAGGTTCAGAAAGTTTCTATTAACACTGTAAAAACCCAATTGAAGAGGGCTGTTAAATCGCTGAGCAAGAATTTAGCACATCTAAAAAATATATTTTTAGTGGTTTCAAAATTTTTTTGAAAAAATTTGTCACCCGAAATTGTTTTTCGGTTGTCATAATATTGTAAGCAGAAAAACTGAGAAAATTTGATGGATTTGGATTTAATTATAAAATATTTGGAAGGCGAAATTACCGAAGATGAAAAAAGATCTTTGGATAATTGGATTCAATTCGACGAAGAAAACAAAAAGGAATTTGAATTAATTAAAAAAGCCTGGCAATCACCGGCACCAAAACTCCCAAAGCCGGATGTTGAGCTGGCATTGCAAAATGTAAAAGAAAAGATCGAGTTAAATAAAAATCAGCAGCCAAAAATTTATAAAATTCCCCAGGCTGAACCCGCTTCACCATTTGCAAATGTATTTAAATCAAATTTCTTCAAAGCTGCTGCAGTATTTATAATAGCAATCGGGGCAATTTATCTTTACAACATTTTCAATCAAAAGCCTGAAATAAAGCAAATCACTTTCGCGGCAGAAACAGAAATAAACAAAACAATTTTGATGGACGGCACTGAAGTAATTCTCGACGTTGGCAGTATTCTAAAATACCCGGAAAGATTTGATGAGAACTCCCGAACAGTTTCATTAATTGGCGAGGCATTATTCAAAGTTACCCACGATCCGGCAAAGCCTTTTGCTGTAAAGGCCAACGACGGTATAGTGCAAGTTTTGGGAACACAATTTAATGTCCGTACATGGAACGAAAAATTAACTGTTGTTGTAGCTGAAGGTAAAGTTTCTTTAAGCCCGCAAGAAAAAACTGGTAATAATGAGAAAGTAATTCTGACCCAAGGACAAATGAGTAGCTTGAATGCCGAAGGTAAACCAACTCCTCCGCAAAACGTAAATGTTGAAGAATATGTTAATTGGCAAAACCGTGAAAAATATTTTAAAGGCGCACAATTTATCGAAATTGTTGAGCAGCTTGAAAGATGGTACGGAGTTGAAATAACTTATCCTGAAAAAAATTATGAAAATGATCTCTTGACCATTTCACTTAAAAATGAACCGATTGAAGTTATCATTGATCTTTTGTCAGTAATGATGAGATTTGATTACAATATCGAAAATGATGTTGTTACTTTTTCTGCCCGTAATTAACTGCCCCAAGAAATTATTTAAATAAAAATTCACCCCCTTGTCACCCTTTTTTGATCCTCCTTTGTCTATCTGTTAAAGAAACAAGAAAGTTTGCAGAAATTGAAAAACACAAAGAAATTATTTCGGGGGGAATAATGAAAACATACAAATCAATGATACTTATGTTCTTGATTTTTTTGGTTGGTACTGAAGCACAAGTCCGCACAGGATTTATCGGCGGACTAAACTTCGCAAACGTAAATCAAAGCAACTTCAATGTTCCTGACTTGGATGGTATGACAACTTATGGAATTGGAGCAATTATCGATATCCCAATTTCAACCTCAGTTTCTATTTATTTAGAGCCAATGTACATTCAAAAAGGCTCAGGATTAAATACTGAAATTGACGGTTCAATTTCCGGAGACAGTTTCATCAATCTTAATTCGCTTGATCTCGGAATTGACTTCGAGCTTTCGTCAATTGAAATTCCTGTCTTTTTCAAGTTCGAATTAAAAAACAAATTTATCCGCCCGTATTTTTTGGGGGGAGCTGTGATCGGGTTCAACACAAGCTCAAAAATAAAACTAAGTGCTTTTGGACTCGGTTACTCAGAAAATATTGACGACTATACGGAGTCAGTAGAATACGGCTTAAGTTTTGGCGGTGGACTAAATATCCCGGTTGATCAAGTTACAATTTCACTTGAAGCCAGATACACTTTCGGATTGAACAATGTCATCAAAACAAATAAATTGAGATTGCCTTCTAATTTATTTGACACGGATGATTTAGAACTTGAAGATGTTGATTTAAAAACAAGAAGTACTCAGGTAATGCTGGGAATTTCTTTTCCATTAATTTTTGACAATTAAAAATATATATACATTAGGGGGAAAAAATGAAAATCACTAAACTATTCGACTTGCTTATTATTGCTTCACTTTTGGCACTGATCGGCTGCGATGAATTAATAACAGACTACGATTCTGATAACAAAAATACTATACACGGTTCAGGAAGATTAATTTCGATCGAAGAAAACTTTGCTGATTTTAACGAGCTGGAAATAAGCCACACTTTTAATGCAACTGTAAAAAAAGGTAGTCTATATTCAGTTAAATTGGAAATTAACGATAACCTAAAACAGTATCTCATTTCTGAAAAAAGAGGTAGTAGAGTTTATCTCGGATTGCAAGGAAATAATAATTATAACAACATAACGTTAAGAGCTGAAATTACTTTACCGAGTTTAAATTCTCTTATAGGCTCTGGCGCTACTGCTTTTGATGTAAGCGGTTTTAAAACCGATGGCAATTTTAATATTGATCTATCCGGAGCAAGTTATGTTAAAGGAAATTTTGAAACCGGCAACTTAAACATCGATTTATCCGGTGCAAGCTTGGTTGAATTAACAGGCAAAGGAAAAAATCTAAGCATTGAAGCTTCTGGAGCGAGTGGAATTAAATTAATAAATTTTGAAAGCACCGGTGCAACTATTGATGCCAGCGGTGCCAGCTACGCTGACCTTTTTGTTAACGGAGTTTTGAATGCTGAGCTCACCGGAGCATCGGTATTGAAATATAAAGGCAATACAACTTTAGGAAGAATCAGTTCAACAGGTACTTCTTCAATTATAAGAATTCAATAAAAAAAATGCGCTTCATAAAATTAAATATCGTAAGTGTTGTGCTGTTGACTTTTTTTGCCGCGAATTTTATTTCCGCGCAAGATAGTTTAATTACAGATTCCGGGGGGAAAACTGTACCGGCGGCTTTCCTAAAAAAAATAAGCGTAATACTAAACCAAGTCCCGGTAAAAGAAGCAATTCACGAAATCGCAAAAAAGGGAAATTTTTTATTAAACTATAACGAAAGTGTACTTCCGCTGAACTGTAAAATTACTTACGAAGCAGATAAACTTCCGGCATTATTTATTCTCAAAAAAATTCTGAATGATTATAAAATTGACGTTATCGTTTCAAAGGGTGGCAAAGTAGTTTTGGTAAAAGCGGTTGTTTCGCAAAATACAATTCGTGAAGAAAAATATACAATTAGCGGATTTTTATCCGATGCTAGCTCAGGCGAAGCACTAATCGGGACAAATGTTTTTACAGACGACTTTACATTCGGGAATTCATCAAACGCTTACGGTTACTATTCTTTAACTCTGCCCAAAGGTGAATATAGATTGAGGTTCAGTTTTATCGGGTACGAAAACAAAGAAGCGCTGATTAGTTTGAATAAAAATATTAGGCTCGATATTTCACTTTCTCAAATTCCGATAGTTTATGACACAGTAAAAGTTGTATCAAAAGTTTATGCAGAGAATAAAACTACAGAGCTCGGAACAGTAAGACTTACACCAACGATGTTGAATACAATCCCGATTTTATTGGGCGAACGGGATATTCTTCGATCGCTGCACTTGCTGCCGGGTGTTACAAATTCGAGAGAAGGTGATGCGGGCCTTTACGTAAGGGGAGGAAATGCTGATCATAATCTTATCTTACTTGATGAGGCTCCTATTTATAATGCTTTTCACACATTTGGATTTTTTTCGGTATTCAATTCGGATGCTATCAAAAATATTAAATTGATTAAAGGCTCCGCTCCACCCAAATACGGCGGGAGGCTTTCTTCGATAATTGATATCCAAATGAACGAAGGGAACAAAAAAGAAATTAACGGGGTCGCCGGCATAGGGTTAATTTTTTCAAGGTTAACACTCGAAGGCCCTTTTATAAAAGATAAGGGATCTTTCCTAATTTCCGGACGGAGAACATATCTTGACGTGTTTAAATTACTTTCAAGCGATTCTAACATTGATAAAACCCGGTTCTATTTTTATGACTATAATTTGAAAGCAAATTATATTGCCGGGCCTAAAGATAGAATTTATTTGTCGGGTTACTTTGGCAGAGACGTAATAGGTTTCGGAAAAGAGTTTGAAATTTCTTGGGGGAATAAAACAGGTACTTTTCGGTGGAATCATATTTTTGATGATAAATTGTTTTCCAACACTTCATTTGTTTTCAGTCAATTTGACTACTCAACATATGTCGATGAAACTAAATCAAATTCTTATGATCCTTTTTACGATCCAACTCCAGAAAAAATAGAATTAATATCTAAAATAAACGATTTTACTTTTAAAGAAGATATTCAATATTTCCATGATTCGAGAAATGTTTTCAATTTTGGCGGAAATTATATAAATCATTCCTTTTTACCGGGCAAAATATCTTCCCGCGGAAATGTAAATTTTGATTTTACGATAGGTGATAGAAATGCCCACGAAATTGGTATTTATGCTTCGCATGAATACCAGTACAGCACCAAACTAAAGCTAAATTACGGACTAAGGTACAATTTGTTTTTCGTAAACGGCCCGGCTGATGTTTTTGATATCGATGATATCGAGGAAGACCTTGATGTTGAATTTCACGGAGATGAGTCAAAAGTTTACGGTGGATTAGCGCCAAGGTTTTCTGCGTTATACGAACTTGATAATGAAACATCACTTAAGTTTGGCTATTCTCGCAATTACCAATTCATCCATATGGTTTCGAATACAAACTCCGGTACACCGCTCGATTTTTGGCAACCGAGCAGCAACAAAATAAAACCGCAATCTGCCGACCAAATATCTTTAGGCTATTTCAAAAATATGACTGATTATGAATTCTCAGCAGAAGCATATTATAAAAAGATGGATAACCTTATTGATTTTAAAGACGGTGCGAATATTATTCTGCAAAATTATTTTGAATCTGAGCTTGCCTTTGGCGAAGGCTGGTCATACGGCATAGAATTAATGTTAAAAAAAAACATTGGAAGATTTAGCGGCTGGATTGGTTATTCACTTTCTAAATCTATGCGGCAGTTTGACGCAATAAACAATGGTAACGCATACCCATCAAAATTTGATAGGACACATGATTTTTCAATTGTTGCAAATTATGAATTAAGCGAACACTGGAAAGTATCAGCAAACTGGGTATTTGCTTCTGGTTACAATACTACTATCCCGCTTGGTAAATACAAAGTTGATGAATTTGTTGTTAAGTCGTACTCGGAAAGAAATGCTTACAGAACGCCGGATTATCATAGGTTTGATTTGAGTATTACTTATGAAACAAGCGGAGGCAGTGTTTGGAACTTAACTCTTTACAACGCTTATGCGAGAAACAATGTTTACACAATGCTTTTTAGGGAAAACGAAAGAAATCGACAAATGACCGAAGCCGTTAAGTATTCCCTTTTTGGTATTGTTCCTTCAATAAGTTACACAATGAAATTTTAGTTGGAATTAAATGAAGTTAGTTATAAAAATATTAACTCTATTTGTAGTTGGAATGCTGATTATTTCATGTTCTGAAGAGATAGTAGAACTTGATTTATCTGAACATGAAGATCAAATTGTAATTGAAGGAATTATTACACAAGGTTCCGGACCACACCATGTTAAAATAAGTAAGGTTACGAGGCTGAATAATTTTGATGATTTCCCTAAAGTCTCCGGAGCAAATGTTGTTATCGAAGATAACACCGGTAACAGTGAATCTTTAATTGAAGTTACACCCGGTATTTACAGAGCAGCCAAAATTGTTGGGCTTCCGGGTAATACTTACCGAATGTCTGTAAATTATTCAGGTGGATCTTATCATGCAGAATCAACAATGCCGGAAGAAATGAGAATTGACTCGGTATTTTTCAGAAGAGGTACCTCGTGGAATAATAATTATAAGTTGTCAATCCATTTTACTGATAAAGCAAATATCGAAAATTATATGAGAATAAAAATCTTTAGGAACAATTCTTTTCTTTCCAACGATCACTATTTGTATCAGGATAAAAATTCAGACGGCAGCCAGGTTTCAATCGATGATTTTGATAATGACTTTTTTGTTAATGATGATATCAAAATTGAATTCCATTCAATAACTAAAGATACTTATAACTATTTCAGTACACTGGTCGGTGATGAAAAAGTAGTTGATCCGGAAACGCCGGAATTTTTACCTGTTACGCTGTTTAATGCAAAATCAAATATAAGTAACGGTGCACTGGGTTATTTTAGTGCCCACTTTATCAGATCGCGAAATTTTCATTTGAGGTAGCAAAAAATCACTTCTTTTTACCAGCCCATCTTAAGGGAGGTATTTTTTCTTGCTTTGCTGACGATTCAATAAGTGTGTTAAGCCTTCTATTTCTTGTCTCTTCTTTTTTTGCACTCATTACCCAATGAATGGTCTGCTTTTTGTAAAACGGCGGAATCTTTTGAAAGTAGTCCCAGGCTTTTTTGTTCTTTTTTATTTCGTCTTCAAATTTTTTATCTAACTTTATTTCTTCCTGTTCGTAAGATGCTTTGGCTGATTTGCTTTTATCTCGCTTATTGTAAATTTCCAAACCGGAGGGTTGCATTAAATTTTGTTTTATTAACTCGTCAACCTTCTTCAAATTTACTGCGCTCCAATGGCTTGTGGGTTTACGTGGCGTAAATCTTATCACGTAACTTTCATCATCAACAGATTTGCGAAGCCCGTCAATCCATCCGTAGCAAAGAGCCTGGTCAACTGACTCTGGCCAGGTTATGCTTGGCTTTCCTGTAGCTTTCTTGTAATAACCAACCCAAAGCTCATCAATTTTGTCATGGTTTTTATCGAGCCAAGTTCTGAAATCATCAGGAGTTTTAAAGTATTTTGGTTTCATGAAATTAAAATAGTAAAGAGATAATAAATAAAAAACCCCGCAGTGGGAGCGGGGTTATACGAGGGTGCTTTATATTTTGTGAGTCGAGGGTGTTCAATCTTTAATTGCTTGTATCCAAGTTTTACGCATATCGTTCAGCATCACCAATACTTCATCAAACTGGCCGTTCTTAACTTTGAATATGAAATAACCGTAAAGAAACGATAAGTTTTCAGCAATGTTTTTATCAATATCTTGATCAAGAGAACTTCTCAGAATGTAAAGTGTTTTTAACGCTACTGATTTATCGTGATGCTTGCAGGACTCAATAGCTTTATCATAAATTTTTATTAGTCTCTCTTTTTTCTCGGAAGAACTAAGTTCTTCATAATTTAATTCTTCTATTTTCTTTGCTGCTTCGCCCATTTGACTTACCTACTATAAATCAAAAATTTCGCTTTACTTCTTTATTAATTTCTACTGTAATAATCGGTAATTAATTTTGAAAATTATATAGCTGGGATAAGCCAAATTTATAGCTTAGTTGAGCTATTTAAATTATTCCATTTGAAGAGGCGTAAAGTACTGCTTCTGTTGTGTTTTTTAGGTTAAGTTTTCTGATAATATTTTTGCGGTGATTTAAAATAGTATATTTGCTTAAAAATAGTTTTTCACCAATCTGAGTACTTGAAAACCCTTTGGAAATCAATTTGAGTATTTCAATTTCTCTACCCGATAATTTTTGTTCACTATTTAATTCAAGAACTTGGTGGTTATCCGGATAGTAGCTTGAACCTTTGCTAACCATTTTTATTGCTAATATAATCTCTTCAGATGGAGAAGTTTTTATAACATAACCATTAATTCCGGCGCTTATTGCTTGAGCAATTATCTCTTGCGAGTCGTGAGCTGTAAGCATTAAGATTTTTATATCCGGCTGAAATGATTTTATTTTAAGCGAAGCTTCAATTCCGTCTATACCTGGCATTTTCATGTCGATAAGTAAAAGATCGGGTGAGTGTTCCATACACAAACTAACAGCATCCGAACCATCTTCCCCTTCAGCTACGATTTGAAACTCCTCGTAATCTTCCAGCGTCAGTTTCAGACCGATACGAACCATCTCGTGGTCGTCAACAATTATAACTTTTTGTTTCTTTGCATTAATCATTACTCACCGATAGATTATCGGAATTTTATGGAAATATTTTATATTCATTTAAAACTTATTTTTTTAGATTTGATAATGCCTATAAATAGATTAAAAACTCACCCGGCTTTACCTATTTTTCTCCTGATCGCTTTATCTGTAATTTGGGGCAGTTCTTTTATTTTAATTAAAAAAGGGCTTATTGCTTTTTCACCTGAACAAGTCGGTACTTTAAGAATGGTTTTTGCTTTTATAGTCCTTTTGCCATTTGCTATTAGGAATCTTAAAACTGTTTTTGTAAAGGATTGGAAAAAAATTGTTACTCTCGGTTTTATTGCAAATCTGATTCCAGCACTACTATTTTCAATTGCACAGACTGGCTTGAGCAGTTCATTGACCGGAATACTTAATTCACTAACACCAATTTTTACATTGATTATCGGAGCATTGTTTTATCATACCGGAATTAAAGGTGGTCAAGTTATTGGATTGGTAATAGGTTTTGTCGGATCATTTGTCTTAACGTTTGTTGGATCCGGTGGAGAATTAGGTAGTTTTAATTTTTACGCACTTTACGTAATTGCAGCAACAATTTGCTATGGCGTCGCAGGAAATTTCGTAAAGAAACATTTTTCTCATATAAATGCTGTAGTTCTTACTAGCCTTACAATGTTCTCAGTCGGAACTATTTCTTTAGTTTATTTTCTAACAACTGATTTCACATCGACCTTAACCTTACACGAACATGGTTGGATGTCATTTCTTTATATATTTATTCTCGGTGCAGTGGGTACTGCATTCGCACTAATTCTATTTAACAAAATGATT
Organism: Melioribacteraceae bacterium; assembly: GCA_028282005.1. Classification (GTDB taxonomy): domain Bacteria; phylum Bacteroidota; class Ignavibacteria; order Ignavibacteriales; family Melioribacteraceae; genus JANQIV01. The sequence continues at coordinate 14,561 of JANQIV010000259.1, forward strand.
CAAATGGTGTCTGCTGTTTTTGCTTCTTCTGTAACTTACTTAATCCCTATTGCAGCAGTAATTTGGGGAGTAATAGACGGTGAAAGCCTATATCCACTTCATTTTATCGGGATGGCATTAATTATTACTGGCGTATATATCGTAAATAAATTTAAATAGATAGTTTAGTATCATATTCAGGCAATCTTACGTGGTTCCAAATCTTTATCTTAAAGAAAAGACTCATCAAATTTATAAATAAACTCTCAAGAATAGAGAGTTTAAAATTATATCATCAAAGAGTATTAATTTTTTCAAAGAATTAGGCTATTTTTTTAGCCAAAAAAGCGACAACCTGACTTTATTTAAATTCTTTAATATTTACCATAACTCCTTTAAACTTTCATTAATGTGCTCCGATAATGTAGTATGTAAATTTACTTATATGTGAGGACGGGATTATGTCATTTCTAAACTTGAAAAAATCTGTTACAAAAAGAACAGGTTTTTATCTATCATTTGCGTTAACAATTATTCTTGGAATAGCTTTAACATTTCTTTTACTCTTTATAGAATCAAAAATAATGAACAACAAAAAAACCGGTCTTGAAGAATTAAGCACAACAATGGCAGCATCTATTTCGTTTGCTATGTCAGAAGGATCTTCTGATGTTTCACCTTATGTTGAAAAAGTATCGAAACAAGAGAATCTTGTTGAAGTAAGAATTTTAGCTTCAAATTACATTTATGAAGACAATGAATCCAAGATGGATGAACAGGAAAAACTTGTTAACAAAATTGGAGAACCTGTTTATATATCGGAAGAATTTAATGATATAAATGTTTTCCGCTCAGTCATACCAATAAAAGCTGATGAAACATGCATTGAGTGCCATGACGGAAATGTAGATGATGTAATGGCGACTATGAGCATCAGATATTCTATGGAAGAAACATACTCAAATATTGGGACACAAAGAATTATTGGAATTA
>JANQIV010000264.1 GCA_028282005.1 Melioribacteraceae bacterium
AAACAATTATAAAATCGATGTTGAATAACCAGAGAATTGCTCCAACTACAAAACCGGCAATAATACTTATGTAAAACTTGGTTGCAATATATTTTTGAATTTGATCTGTAATGCTTTTAAAAGTATTCTCAACCATTTCTTCTTTTTGATGGATATATTCTTCTTTGTCATCTTCAATGTCATCTTCAAACAAATCTGCATTTTGGTCTTTTTCTATTTTCTTTTTGAATTTTTTAATTTTCTTTTCTACAAATCGATCTTTAAAGGCATTGATAACTTTATTGTGTCCGCTGCTTATAAAAACAAAGAAAAATATTACAAAGAAAACCGTAGCAACCAAAGAAATAGTTGTAGTAAAAAAATCACCGGCAAGCCCACCGTAATCAATTGTTGAAAGAATTCTATCTAATTCAAAATTAGTAAAGTTTGGATCTTTGATACCAAGCTTAATAGAGGTATTTCTAACAATACTGTTTAGTTTTACTTCATAAAGCGGGAGTTGTTCACCGAACATACTGAACTGGTCAAAAATAACTTTTGAGAATCCGTAAATAATTCCAAGCATTAAAACAATATCAACTAATACAGTAACTCCGGATGGAATTTTATATTTCCGCAAAAATTTATTCAATGGCTCGAAGGCGAAAAAGAGGAAATATGCAATTACAAGTGGAATGAAAATATACTGCAGTTCGCGCAAAACAATGAATATCACAACCAGTCCGATTGCGGAAATGAAAAATTTAATTGTCGAATCTACAGAAATCTTTTTCATGATTAAAAACTTACGTAATTAAATTAACTGCGAATTTAGGTAGTACAAAATATTGATAAAAATACTTATATAAGAAATTATTTTTATTCTAATCTGATCATAATTTGCAATTCAATTGAAAGGTAAAAAATGAAAACTAAATTTAGTTTTATCGCTCTTCTATTTCTATTATCGTTTTATGGTTGTCAAAACTCTGTTGATGAAGTCCAATCTACAGAAACATCTCCAAATCTTGATTGGACAAAAAACGCAACAATTTACGAAGTGAACATTCGTCAGTATACACCAGAAGGTACATTTAACGCTTTTGCAGAGCATCTACCAAAAATTAAAGCAATGGGTGCCGATATTTTATGGCTTATGCCGATTCACCCAATTGGCGAACTTAACAGAAAAGGTAGTAAAGGCAGCTATTATTCTGTAAAAGATTATAAAGGAGTTAACCCTGAATTCGGAACAAATGAAGATTTTAGATTGCTTGTTGAAAAGGTTCACAATATGGGCATGTACATAATTATCGATTGGGTTGCCAATCATACTGCTTGGGATAATGTGTGGACAGAAACTAATCCGGAATTTTTCAGCAAAGATTCACTCGGCAATTTTTACCCACCTGTACCGGATTGGTCTGATGTAATTGATTTGAACTTCGATAACAAAGAATTATGGACTGCAATGAACGATGCAATGGAATACTGGGTAAGAGAATTCAATATTGACGGTTACAGATGCGACGTTGCTGCTATGGTACCATTTGAATACTGGAAACAGCTTCGTCCAAAACTTGATGCTATAAAACCCGTATTTATGCTTGCCGAAGCAAATGAAGCCGAATTACACGAAAACGGTTTTGACATGACTTATAATTGGCCTCTTAAAGATATAATGAATGATATTGCTCAAGGGAAGAAAGATGTCTCTGCTTTGGATAATCATATAATCGAAGAAGATTCACTATATAATCAAAATGATTACAGAATGACTTTTACAACAAACCATGATGAAAACTCATGGAACGGAACCGTCTTTGAAAGACTTGGTGAAGCAGTTGAAACATTTGCTGTTTTGACAAATGTAATTGAAGGTATGCCACTTGTTTACAGCGGCCAGGAAGCCGGTTTGGATAAAGCTTTGGCATTCTTTGAAAAAGATGAAATAGAATGGAAAGAACACGAGTTAAGAAATATTTACACAACACTCTTCAACTTAAAAGATGAAAACAAAGCCCTTTGGAATGGAAGTCATGGCGGACAGGTAGAAAGAATATCCACAAACGACGACAAATCAATTTTCGCATTCATAAGAGAAAAAGAAGGGAACAAAATTTTCGCAGTCTTTAATTTATCGCCGGATACAAAGAATGTAAAAATTGGAAACGCAAGGATTGAAGGAAATTACAAACAATTATTCAGTGAAAATGAATTGAATATTGAAAATGCATTCCAAAGCGAATTTAGCGCATGGGAATACAAAGTTTTTTATAAATAGCTTTTAACATAACTTGCAACTAAAGCCGATAAACAATTTATCGGCTTTTTTATTTTAAACTAATAAAACCTCAAACAACATGCTTAATCTTATTAATAAATTTCTGTTTTAATATTAATATTATTTGACAAATATATTGATACGCCTTATATTATGCAGTATATTCAAAAACAATTTAATAATTGCTATGAAATTTGATGACATTGATAAAAAGATTCTCGATACGTTACAATCGAATGCACGAATAACTAATGCTCAACTTGCACAAGACGCTGGGATTTCCCCACCGGGAATGCTTGAGCGCGTCCGCAGACTAGAGAACTCCGGTGTAATAAAAAAATATGTCGCTTTATTAAATCCGGAGAAAGTTGGAAGAGGCACACTGGCAATGGTATCTATTTCATTGGATGTTCACCAAATTCCGCAAATAGAAAAATTCACTGAAGAAATAAACAAAGTTGAAGAAGTTTTGGAATGTTATCATTTGGCAGGCGGCGATGACTTTTTACTTAAAGTAGCGGTAAACGACATAAGTGATTACGAAAATTTCATGCTGACAAAACTCACTAAAATTCCGGGTGTCAGTAAAGTTAAAACATCTTTTATTTTATCTACAGTTAAGTTTGACACTAAATTAAATATTAATTCGAATAACCATAAGTAATGGGGTATAAAATGAACAAATTTGATCCAGGCAGCAGTATTCAAGATTATTTAGTTTTTGGAGAATTCGGTGATGTGAATCCTTCAATCACTGATTCATCTACTTTTACTTTTATGACACCGGAAAAAATGGAAGAGCTTTTCGATCACGAGATTGAAGGATGCTTTTTATATTCAAGGCATTGGAACCCGATAAATAAATATTTATCCGATGCATTGGCAAGAATGGAAGACAGTGAATCAGCAATTGTAACTGCTTCCGGTATGTCAGCAATTAGCTGTTCAATTTTACAGCTTTGCGGCTGCGGAGATGAGGTTGTTGCAAGCAGAACTATTTACGGCGGAACATACGCATTGTTCAAAAACTTCTTCCCTAAAGTTGGAATCAAAACAACATTTGTAAACATAACAGATTTGGACTCAGTTAAAAACGCAATCACTGAAAAAACAAAAGTAATCTATGCAGAGTCAGTAAGTAATCCTTTATTGGAAGTTGCGGACATTCCTGCATTAAGTAAAATTGCAAAAGAACACAACATCACTTTAATAATTGATAACACTTTCAGTCCGATGATTATCTCACCGATAAGACTTGGTGCGGATGTAGTTATTTACAGTTTAACAAAATTTGCAAACGGAACGAGTGACTGCGTTGCCGGAGCAGTTTGCGCAAGCAGTGATTTTATTCACCAATTAACTGATATTAATTCAGGTGCGACAATGTTGTTGGGACCAGTGCTCGACAGCTATCGCGCAGCAAGCATTTTGAAAAATTTACATTCTCTTCACATTAGGATGAAACAGCACGGAAAAAATGCTATTTACCTTGCTGAAAAATTAGAAGAACTCGGAATGAAAGTTTTTTATCCTGGTTTAAAATCTCACAGACAGCATGAGCTATTTAACGAATTAATGAATGAAGGATTCGGTTACAGCGGTATGCTTGCTGTTGATGCGGGCACAACTGAAATGGCAGACAAGCTGATGGCTAAAATGCAGGAGAATCAATTTGGTTATCTCGCTGTTAGTTTAGGCTTCTTTAAAACATTATTCAGTTCACCGGGACACAGTACTTCATCAGAAATTCCAAAAGAAGAGCAAGACGAAATGGGATTGAGCGAAGGGCTCGTTAGAATCTCTGTAGGTTTGGATAACGACATTGCACAAAGCTTTGAAAGGATGAAAAAAAGTATGATTGAAGTTGGGATGATAGAAGAGGAAGTTCCAGTATAAAAACAATTAGATTATTGTCATTTCGAATGACCGAAGGGAATGAGAAATCTTTTTAAAATCTAGATTTCTCACTCCGTTCGAAATGACATAATATTTCAATTCACCAAATATACATACGCAGTTTTCGCTGGAATAGTAAACTTCTCACCTAATTTGTGTTTAACCGTGTTCTGATTAATTAAATTATCTAACCTAACATTTTTGTCAAAGTATTCAGAAAGATCAATACTTTTCTGTTCTTCACTTTCATTTATAACTACCATAGTTTTTTCTTCACCCAAAGTTCTGAAATAAATATAAACATTGTCTTTCGGCGGGTAGTGTGTAAGCTTTCCTTTTTGAAGGGACTTATATTCTTTTCTCAGTTGAACCAATTCTTTAATAAAATTGAAAAACATATTTTCGTAATCTGTTCTGCCCTCTTTAGTAAAGGCATTTCTTTCATCGCCTTCAAATCCGCCTGTAAAAGGTTTTCGCAGCGTACCATGATCCGGATTCAATTCCCACCCAAGCTCAGATCCATAAAAAATACAAGGGATTCCGCGGGTGGTTAACAAAATTGTATAAGCGATCTTTGCTTTGGCTACATCTTCTTTTGCATAATACATTACACGCGCTACATCGTGATTGTCTATAAACGTCACTAAGTTTTCCGGTTCAGAATAAAGAAAGTCCATGGCCAAAACATTATAAACATGATAAAGATTATCTTTACCTTCTAAAAATCTTACAAGCACATCACGAAGTCCGAAGTCAGTTAATGAAGGCAAATAATTGTTATAAGCTTTTGGCACATTTGCGTTTCTTTGGTAAGTCGCAAGGAAAGCAGGTTCGCCTGTCCAAACTTCACCAACAATATTGAAATTAGGATATTCTTTTAAAATTATCTTTGCCCATTGAGCCATAAACTTCTGATTACTGTACGGGTAAGTATCTTCACGAATGCCGTCTAGCCCTGAAAACTCAATCCACCAAAGGGTATTCTGAATTATGTATTTTTGTACAAATTCATTTTCATGATTGAAATCGGGCATATAATCAACAAACCAGCCACGCTCAACATGATTAATAGTTGCACTGTCTGCATAAATATCCGAGAAAACCATTTTGTGATGATTGGCGTCGAGATGATTCCCGATCTCACCGTTTATCCAGTCTTTTGTCGGTAAGTTTTTTATCCAATGGTGATCGTGACTAAAATGATTTGCAACATGATCTTTAATAACTTTGATTTCCTTTTCATGAGCTTTATCAACAAACTCTTTGTAAAGTTCGTTGCTGCCGAAACGCGGATCAACATTGTAAAAATCTGTAGCAGAATAACCATGATAACTGCGAAAAGTATTATTCTCGACAACCGGATTTATCCATAAGGCTGTGTAGCCAAAATCTTTTACGTAATCAAGCTTATTAATAATTCCTTGCAGATCGCCACCGTGCCTTTTCTGAGTATAGATTGTATCCATTGAATCGTAATAGCCATCTATATTATCATTCAAGTAATCACCGTTTACAAACCTATCCGGCATAAGTAAATACATTACATCTTCATTTGAAAAACCTTGATAACGGCCGTCTGCTGATTGTCTTTTGTTTATCGGATATTCAACTGAAATCTCATTCTCATTTTTTGAAAGTGTTAATTTATATTCACCACTTTTTAATGTCGAAGGAATTTCAATATCTATAAATGCATATGTTGGATTTTCAATTTCATGCACTTTCACTACTTTGATTTCATCATTATCAAATTTTGCATCAATGTCTTTTAAGTTTTCTCCGTAAACCATTAATTGAACTTGATTGTAGTTCATTCCTACCCACCAGTTTGGCGGTTCAATTTTATTCACTTTTATTTCTTGTGCAGAAGAAAAAATAAAAATGACGAGGAAAAACACTATCACTTTTGACTTAAGCATTATCAATCCTTTATTCTATTATGATACTATCAAAATACTCTAAAAGATAAAAAATATAACCTACCTAAAAGTGGGGAAATTAATAACGATCATTTTCTCATGTCATTGCATTAATCTTTTGATCAAAGATTAAATTAACCATAAATAGATTCCGGCTAGAAAAATGCGGGAATGGCAAATTTAACTTACCATTATAAATCAGCATCAAAACCAAATTGGAAATTGTTGTCGGTGTGATAATTCAATTTCCATGTGAAGTTAAGTTTTACAGGGAAAAGGATATGCCCCAAACTGAAACCAAGTTCATAAAATGGACTTCGCAATACAGTATTATTATGAGGTAAAATATCTCTGCTGTTATCCGAAATATCAATTAATGCCATAGCAAAGTTAACGTCAAATGTTAAATCATAATCAGCAAAGAGGGGTAAATCCATTGCTTTGAAAAGTTCGTCGTTAAAACGTTTTTCAAAACCAAAACGTAATGCCCTGTCGCCATATATTTCACCGACCTCAAGAGTTCTGAATGTAAATGATTTAGAAACACCGGAAATATTACCGGGCAGTGCATAAAGCCATTGGAAAGGAATTGGTCCATTGGAGTAAAATCCTTCCAACTCATAAATGATTGATGCAGTGTTAAATGTTCTGAAATTACCGGAAAAGTTAAGTGAGTATGCTTTGAATTCAATTTCACTACCGAAAGTTTTTTTATCACTGTAATACATTTTTGCTGTAATAATTGGAAGATAATTGCCTTGATCAATTCTTCTGCGGTAATAGCCGTCTTCAATAAAATTTCTGAAATCTAATGTTAAACCAGCAGTGATTACATTTAACTTGGCTTCATAGATTGCAGGGTTTTCATCTACTTTTTCATCCTTTGCAAAAATTGACCAATCAGAATTTACCTGTGCACTTTTTGCATCAACATTTATAAAGCCCCCATCTACTTTTAAAACCGGTGTTAGTTCAGTCTCAGCATTTATTCGAAAACCTTTTCCATAGTAATAATCTCTAAAGTCATCTTTAAAAAACACGTTTGCAATAGTTGAAGCAAACTTGCTGTATTCAATCGATTCAGCAAATTGGTCTTGTAAAGATTTAAAAACTCCTAATGTTAATTTAGTGGTTCGATATTTTCCAAGCAGGTAGCTAAACTCAGTATCGAACTTAAATCTTTTGTCGTCAAAACCCTGGCTCAAGTGTATTTTTGAGTTGAATCTTTTATCGAGCGCATCTTCAATAAAAAGTTCTAGATTTGCAGTATGCCCTTCGACCCGGTTAAAACTGTAAAATCCTAGAGGCCCCGTCGTGTAAAGGTTTTCACCAAGTCTTATTCGTTCAGATGTTAAAGAAAATCTGTCCCAAAAAGTTTTTTCAATTGCTTCAATGCTGTCAATTCTTGTGTAAGCTACCTGTTCATCCTCAGTGTTCGGAATTGCCTGGATGCTATCCCAGTATTCAGAATCTTTTTTATCAGCGTCCGGGGCAACTGTAATTACAGCTTTGTTGAAAAAGTCATCTCTTAATTCGGATGAATTAATTTCATAGTTGTACATTATCGAATTGATTTCAAAACCAAATTTTGCAATCCCAAATACATTACCTTCAATGAAAAGCCTGTAATCAATCGGCATGTATACGTCATTAGCATAAGGCAAAAATTGTTGTACAATTAATAATTTTGTAAAAATGCCGCCCGGCTTAGCAGCATCGTTAAGTCCCATTTCCAGCTTCAGTAAATTGAAAGTCTGATCTTCAATATAAATATCACCTTCAAAACCTGGACTATCGGCATTTATGGTTATTAAATTTATTTTAAATACATTTTTATTGTCAATCGCCAATGTGTCGGTAATTAAATAAGAATAAAATTCTAATCCCTCATTTGATATCGGGCCAATAACATCTTTACCAAAAAATTGAATATCGTCTTTGTAAAAATCTTGAATAATTCTTCCGCCGGTTAATAGATTAAACTCAGCAGGCATGTTAGCGCTTTGTTTCCGTGCGATTATCTCTTCTTTGTAATTTGTCGGTTTTTTAAAATATCCCTTACTTTCATTTTCAAGTATACCTGTAATTTTTAATTCAGCAGTATCTTGTTCAAAAGGAAATCCGTCTATTCCAACACCCTCTTCTTCCGTTGAAATATCTTTTGTCGTTTTGATCAAACCTTTCGTGTAAGCAGTAAAAATATAATTATCAAGCTTGCTGTTTCTTTCTTCCTTTGACTTTATTGCTCTCCGGATAATTTCCAAAGCAGGATTTTCACCCGGCAATACCGTAACTTCGGGTAAATTAATTGCAACAGGTTGCAAATCAATTATTATGTTTTTGTTGGAATTTAAATTGATAGTTAAAGTATCTGTTTTGTAGCCGATAAAAGATGTGATTAGTGAATAATTGTTTGCTGTTAAATTCAGTTGAAACTGGCCGTCAATATTAGCCGAGGTTCCTCTGTAAGTGCCTTCAATTAAAATATTCGCGAAGCTTAATGATTTACCGGATTCGGCGTCAATAATTTTTCCGTTGATTGAGTATTGCTGAGAATTGATAATAGAAAATGATAATAAAAAGCTCAGAAAAAGAAATTTTCTTAACAATTGAACTCCCCCTAAAGTATTATAAAAAGCAATTTGTCTTTCAACATAAGTGCCATTAAAAAATCATTTTAATAATAAATTTCACGAATAAGCTTTGAGTAGTGTATTAAATCGTGAATGAATAGTAGTCAAAATTAGACGCAGAAAAACTATTTGGCTCTCAAAACTACAACCATTGAATCCGATTCTTCCGATTCGTCAAGTTCTTTCGGCGGCAGGTAATATAAACTTCCGTAAAACCAATATTTGTCGAAAATACCGCTTAACTCAATTAATGCTTTTAATTCCTGGGCTAAATACCATCTCAACGGACTTTTTGTTTCAACAAATCTTGCCGCTTTCTTCCCCTCTTTAATTTTCATTCTGGTAGTTGTTTGCCATTGCTGAGTTACAGTATTATAACTATCTGACGGAACACCAAATGTGATTTCGACTTTTGTATCACCTTCTTGAGATTCCCAAGTGTTCGCTTCTTCATCAGGGAAAAAAAACTGGGGATGGGAAGCTTCAATTACATAAATTCCGCCACTAACTAAGTTTTTTGCGACTGATTTGAAGTGTGAAATCATTTGTTCATTGGTAACAAGATGGGAAATACTTTCCATTAAAGTGGAAGTCAATAGAACTTTGTTTCTTAGCTTATAATTGGACATATCCCCAACAATGCCGGAAATCTTTGATCCTTCGGCTTTTGCTTCGCTTTCGGCAAACTCAACCATTTCTTCAGATAAATCCAACGCATAAGATTTCCATCCGCGGCTGTTCATTTCACGGGCATGTCTTGCAGGTCCGCAAGCAAGCTCTAAAAATGATTTAGTTTTTAAATCCGACTTTTTTACTTTACCATGATTTTCAAGGCACCATTCCAAAAAATCACATTCAGTATCAAACTCTCTATCCTGAAAAGCAATATCGTAAGCCTTTGCATTTTGGTAAAATTCTTTTGACATTTAGTCCCTCAATTTTGAATTGGGAAAAATAAACCAACTATTTTTTATAAGCAAAAATTTATATCAGAAGAAAACATGCAAAATTATAAATTAAGAGTTGCCCGTCCGACCGATAATCTTGAAAAAATTGTGAATCAATATTTGAACGGACTAGATTTTAAGATACTGTCGGAATTTTATGATCATAATTATTTTGACGGCGTAATACTTGGGAATGAAAATGCCCCTTATCATTTGGAATTTACGCATCACCACGGAACTACTGTCGGTAAAGCCCCAACTGAAGATAACCTGATAGTATTTTATATTTCTTCAAGTGAAGAATGGGAAAAACAATGTTCCAAAATGGTTAAGGCCGGATTTAAGCATGTTAATTCATACAATCCTTATTGGGATAAAAACGGAAAAACGTTTGAAGATGTTGACGGGTACAGGGTAGTACTCGAAAATTCAGAATGGAAAAAATAAGTCTAATTATTTTTCTCGGTTTCTATTTCAGTTAATAACTTCAATGCTTCATCACGGGAAGAAGTAATTTTTAATACAGTATCCAGCTGAGACATAAATAGTATTTTTTTAATAAATGGCTGAATATTACAAATCACTAATGCGCCACCCAGTCTGTGGCAAAGTTTATTGCCAGCAAGTAATGTTGTTAAACCTAAAGAATCACAATAACGTGCAATTGCAAGATCCAAAACAATATACTTTTCGCCTTCATTATTTAATTTTTCAAAAATTGATTTTAATTCGGGGGTAACAAAACTGTCTAATTTTTCTACTTTTGAATTAATGAGCGTATAATTTCCATTTTTTTCAATTTCAAATTTCATTAAATCCTCTGAAGATTTGTATAATATATTATCGCAAATAATTCTTTAAAGTTGAAATAGTCTGTGAAAGATAACCGGTACCAAATAAATTCAAATGATTAATTATGTGATAGAATTTATAAAGGTCTACCCTTTCTTCCCAGCCATCCGGTAAAGGATTAGCTTCATTATAAGAACTATAAAATTTGGAATCAAAACCTCCGAACAATCTTGTCATACCTAAATCAGCTTCTCTATGCCCATAATAAACTGCAGGATCAATTAAAACAGGTTCGCCAAATTCATCAACCATAAAATTACCGCCCCACAAATCACCGTGTAACAATGACGGCGGTTCTTCACTTCCTTTCAATAATTTTGGTACTACTTTTTCAAAACGATTAAACAAATCACGAAACCTTGAATCAACATATCCTTTTTTTTCAGCAAGTTTAAATTGAAAAACCAGACGGTTTTCCAAATAAAATTCAGTCCAGTTTTCTTTTCGAGGCAAGTTTTTCTGAAGTGTTGCGCCGATAAAATTATCTTCAAAAAATCCAAATAATTCTGAAGTTGTTTTATGCATTTCAGCAAATTGCCGACCAAAAGATTCAGAAAAATCGGTTTTTCTGTTCCCGGTTTTAATGAACTCTAAAACCAAAAATTCAATGTCAAAATAAACTACTTTAGGAATCCTTATCGCACCGGATTTACTTAACTCTTTTAATCCGTTTGCTTCATTTTGTAGAATTTGGTTTCCACTTCCGGAATAAGATTTTATGAAATACTCTTTGCCGGATTCAGTTTTTATTTTTCTCGAATCTGCAATACAACCGCCACCAACCGAAAAATTATTAATTATTTTTTCATTTAATATGTTTTCCAAATTGAGCATGTTTTAATACTATATTTATAATTCTTATAAACGAAGTTTTTTTGAACAAACTAAAATTTGTAAACTGATAAAATGGTAAATACCGAAAAAGAAATAGGCGAAAAGTTAGAAATACTACAAAACAAAGTAAGCGAACTGATTTTATTTTTCAAGCAGGATTTGGATTTTAACAACTTGGTTAATACTAGTTGGTCAGCAAAAGATGTTTTAGGGCACTTAACTTTTTGGCACGAAAGCTTTGCTAAAAACTTGAAAGATTTGTACGATAGTAAAGTGCCCAATCCCTTAAAGGGAAAATTGTCTGAGGTAAATTTGCTGAGCGTTGAATCGAATAGAGAGATATCGATAGATGAATTACTCACAAAATTGGAAAAAGCTCAAAACATAATTAGTAATTGCATCGGAGATGTAAAGATAAAAACCATTCCTTACAAGAAAGGTTCAAGAGATTACACAAGATTAGAACATTTGGAAATCGTAACACATCACATTGATAAGCATCTCAAAGCTTTGAATAAAAAATTAACCAAATAATAGAAAAGACAGTTAAGAATAAATTTTGAAAAAAGTAATTCTTCACAACAAAATTTTAATAATAATTCTCGCTACAATCTTTATTTATGTTGCTATTAGAGCATTTACTTTATCCTTTACCTTTGATGAAAGCCATAGTTATTCTATAATTTTAGGAAACTTTTCTAAAGAATTTTCAGCCAATAATCATCTCTTAAATACATTATTGATGGATGTAAGCAGCTCAATTTTTGGGACAAGTGAACTTGCATTAAGATTACCAAATGTATTGTCATTCGGATTATATTTAATTTGTGTCTTCATCATTATTAGAAAATCCCCAAATATATTGCTGGTATTTTTGAGTATTTCATTGTTGGGACTCAATCCTTTTTTATTGGATTTCTTTTCACTGGCAAGAGGATACGGATTATCAATTGCATTTATGATGATGAGTTTGCTCTTTTTACTGAAAAAAAGTTTTAATTGGATTTCGTTCAAAGAATATATTATTGACTGTACAAGCTCATTAATCTTTGCTTCACTAGCCATCTTTGCAAATCTTTCTTTGATAAATTACTTAATTGCGGTAACGTTAATCTTCATTGGTCTTTATTATTCGTTTTGTAGAAAAAATAAAATTAATGATCTGCGATATCACTTAATTTTTTTTCAAATAATAATATTTGTTGTTGGTATTCCCTTAATTTTTGGAATTAGAACTCTACTTTTTTTTAAGGATTTCAACCAGCTTTATTTTGGAGTTGATAGTTTTTTCAAATCCATAGATTCATTAATAAACGGAACATTATACTTTTCAGATTACCCGCATTCTTTTTTAATAAATTACTTTGTGACCGGACTATTATTACTGGGAATTACCTCAATGATTATTAAAAAAGACTATTTCGGAAAATTAGGGTTAGTCGCAGCAATAATTACGACAATAATTCTTGGATTATTTCTGGAGCACTATTTATTTGATGCTAAATTCCCCAAAGGTAGAACTGGATTGTTCTTTATTCCTTTATTCGGACTTTATTTTTTTTACTTAACTCAGCACGTTTTGGAAAACTATGCTTCAGCTAGAAAGATTATAAAATCTGCAATAATATTAATTTGCTTTGCTTTATTATTTCACTTTATCTCAAATATTAATTTTAGGTACACTAAATCGTGGTTTTATGATTCTAACACAAAAGAAGCAATGAGAGTAATCGAGGAAAAAATAAAAGATAATAACGAATTATTGACTATAGGGAATGATTGGAAATTTGAACCTACAATTAATTTTTACATCGAAACAAGACAAATAAAATTGAAAACTACTGATAGAAATGATCCGGCTAAAAATCCAAATTTTATTTACGATTTTGATAAAAACATCAACTCAAAAAATTATTTGAAGTTAAAAACCTTTGAGAGTACAGAAACTACTCTATTGATGAAAAGAGATTAGTTTAATTCAGGGTGCATTTTTCTTAATACATTTAGCAGACCTTCACACGCGTCTTCAAGTAGATCAAGCACTTTCTCAAAGCCTTCAGGCCCGCCATAATAAGGATCAGGCACTTCATTTGTATTAAACTTATTGGAATACGAAGTCATCATTGAAACTTTTTCAGTATACTTTCCTTGAATATCCTGCGCAATAATATCTGAATAATTGTTTCGATCCATCACAATTATGTAATCAAAGTCTTCAAAATCATTGTTTCTAAATTGACGTGCAGCACTAGTTAAATTATAACCCCTTTTAATTGCATGTTTCTTCATTCGTGAATCAGCAGGCTCACCTTCGTGATAACCTATGGTACCGGCTGAATCACATTTAATTTTATCAGACAAACCATTATCCACTATAATTTTATTCATAACAGCTTCAGCACTTGGCGATCTACAGATATTACCCATACAAACAAATAGAATATTCAGCATTTTTCTCCACTTTTTTAGGCAAATATATTGAAGAGATTAATTCTTAACAAATTTTGTTTTTAGTCATTGATTAATAAGTATTATTAATTGTACATTAAATCCACTTAAATTTCTCTTCTCTTCAAGGTGTTATGCAAATTCAAATCGATCAATTGATGCTATTCATGGCGGCTGGTTTATTGTTGAATCTTACCCCGGGACCAGACATGATTTATGTAGCGACCAAAAGTGCCTCTCAAGGAAAAAAAGCCGGATTTATGTCTGCTCTTGGAATTGGGACAGGAACAGTATTGCATATTGCTGCGGCCGCTGTAGGGCTTTCAACAATTTTAATGTACTCGGCTACCGCTTTTGAAATGATAAAGTGGGTTGGAGCAGCTTATTTAATTTATCTTGGAATTAGAACCATTATTGATAAAAAGAGAGAAGTAGAAAACAGACAGGTGAAAGATATTTCACTTTTTAAGGTTTACGTACAAGGATGTTTAACTAATATTTTGAATCCTAAAGTTGCTTTGTTTTTCCTGGCTTTCCTCCCTCAGTTTATAAACCCTGAATCAGGAAACCTATCTTTACAAATTATTTTTTTTGGCATGCTTTTTAACGTAACCGGCACGATTATAAATGCTGTTGTTGCTTTTATTGCCGATAAAATAAGTGGCTTATTAAACAGAAGCAACAGAATCAAAAAAATACAATCGTGGTTTACCGGGTTAGTATTTATTGGTTTGGGAATAAGCTTAGCACTATCCAAAAGTAAATAAAATGTCAAAAAAAATATTAATAACCGGAGCTACCGGTTTAATTGGAAAAAAGATTACAAATAAACTTATTAGCCGCGGCGATGAAGTTATTGTTGTTTCAAGATCATCTCGCAAAGCATATAAGTATTTTTCCAATAGAATTGAAATTATCAAATGGACTAATATTGATTTACCTTCTAAATTAGAAGGGTTGCATTCAGTAGTTCACCTTGCCGGAGAAAGTGTATTATCCAAAAGATGGAATAATGAGTTTAAAGAAACACTTTATGAAAGCAGAATCGATACTACCGATTTGCTGGTTGAAGCTATTGGCGAAACAAAAGAAAAACCAAAATCTTTCATTTGTGCCTCTGCTATTGGTTATTATGATAATACTGATTTTAATTCTGAGTTTACTGAAGACTCTCAACCTGGTACTGGCTTTATGCCCGGTTTGGTAAAAGGCTGGGAAAAAAGTGCAACCCAAGTAGAGGAATTTGATGTTAGAAGAGTAAGCATAAGAATCGGAGTAGTTCTTGATAAGAACGAAGGTGCGCTTGCAAAAATGCTTCCTCCATTTAAACTTTATATTGGCGGCAAAATCGGCTCCGGAAAACAGTGGGTACCGTGGATTCACATTGATGACCTTATAAATCTATTTATCTACGCAATTGATAACGAAAATGTTAATGGACCAATAAATGGTGTTTCGCCTGGTATAGTAAATATGTCAGAATTAGCTGATGTTATTGGCAAAACAATAAATAGACCTACTTTTTTTCCAGTACCTTCTTTTGCGATTAAAGCGATTTTAGGAGAAGCTTCTGAAGTAGTTTTAAACGGGGCAAAAATAAAGCCCCAAAAAACTTTGGGGCTGGGATTTGAGTTTAATCACACAAACATAAAGGGCGCATTGGAAAACTTGTTAAATTAGTTTCTACTCAAACCACGAAACAATTTGAAATGAGCCTGTACCCGGAAAATCGGGTGGCGAAAGAATTCTAAGCCTCTGATCATATTTATAGTTTTTACTGAATCCTGAAACCGGACTGCTGCCACTAAATGTACCTACAGCCCTTCTTTGATGTTGAATTATACCGCCTCTCAAATTTATAGTACCTGAAATAGGACGGGAACTGTAATTTTGTGCACCAAATCCTCCTTCTTGGCTATATATTGAGGCATCAATATTAATGTTTGATCTGTTGGCTAAATTGTCAGTAACCATAATATCATGCTGAGCAACAATACCTAAAATATCTGTCGAGTTTGAATTCAAATCAGGATCATCCTGGTAAACAATGTCATCATCAAGAAAAACTTCTCCACCAAAATAACCACTATCCTGAATTACAACCTGTCCCCATTCAACACATTGTTTTTCCCACCTTCTGCATCTTCCCCTTCTATATCTTGTACATACCCAAGATTCTCTAATACAGCCTGTCCCATAAACGGGTCCGACATAACCCTCCATTGATGCCACAGTGTATTGGCCTGAAACGGTTCCTTGCAATCTCATTGTTGCTCCGCTTGCTAAAATAACTCCATTCGAAGTGTACGAAGTTCCAAGATAAGTTGTATCCGGTTCATTAGCACCGTACTTAACATTTATACTATCACCTTGAAATGTTAAATATACTGTATCCTCATTTTCGATTTTCTTTCCCCCGTTTTGAGCGACACTATCAAGATAAGTAATTCCATCTATTGGAAGAGGCCTGTCTTCATCCGGATCCCAAGGACCAAGAAAAATAGGATTATCAACATCTTCACTTGTATAATATGTTATTCCATCTCTAGCTGATGTACCTCCAATAAATACTGGACTTCCGGAAACTTGAAGATCATCTTGAATATGCATTGGCCCGTCAACGGTATCACCTGTAATCCACCAAATGTTACCTTCGTTTTCAGAGAAATAAGCATAATATGAAAAACTCCCTGGGCGGAGAGTAATCTTAACCATCTTGGTTATTTCATTTTCCTTATCTTTATTGTAAGTAGCATTTACCTCAAGTTCTTTCATACTTGAAGTAATAGAAGTCAAAGAAAAATCAATTATTCCACCTTGAAAGTTTATACTCCCGCTTGTATCAGACATAGATTGATTCACAAAAAACTTATTGGCCAATATATTTGTCCCACTTACCGCAATATTATAAACCATGGTGGAATCGTAATAATCGCCAAAATTATCAACAGCAGTAGTAGTAAGATTTCTAAAGTTATTTCCCATAACAAGAAATATAATACTAAAGCCTAATACCAATAACAATGAAGCTTTACCACCCATTTTATTACCTTATCTTTCTCTAATATTTTTTGCTGCCATTCTAATTTGCCGCCAAAAAGCTACGTTGTAAATAACCGAATCCGGATTAACATAACTAGTCATTGGATAAGAGTTTTCAATTACTAAATCAATTTGAATTTGTGCAATTTCTCTTGGATCCGAAACAGGGTAAGTTTTTATCGTATCACCAAATGTATCAATATACATCAAATGAAACTTTGTTATACCAAGATTAGCACTAGTTGCAGGATCACTATTGACTTTCCTATAAAGCATTCTATCTCTCGGATTTCCAGTATTTGCTAATTCCGAAGTATCACCTAAAGAGTATTCCAAAATATCAACTATTCCATCACCTTCTAAAGAGTCACTATTTACGGCAACATCAGTTAAAAATCTGATAGAATTTGAATCTGCAAAAAGTATCGATTCTTCCGGAGTAGGAATTTGTGTCCAGTCTCTGCAATACCCAATTTTTCTAAAATCGTGTTCAAGAAGCTCAACAGCAGCAACAAGATTTTGTTGTACAGTTAGTTCACTTCCGTAAGTATAAGTATTTTCAACTGTTGCATCATTTACACGCCATAAAATAAGCAACAGCATGGAGCCTATTATCGTTGAACCTATTATGTCAATTAATGAACTAAATCCCATTCTATCACCCTAGAAAAACCAATAACTAAAAACTGAAGACATTTCAAGTGTATCATATGTTTCTGTATAAAAATTATACATGGATTCACTAGTAACATAAACAGTTATTTTTTTATGAAAACTTTTATCTGCTCCACTTAAAGAAGAATCAGGATCTTCCGGATCTACATATTCAACTGTGCACCATCCGGTAAACTCTACTGAAAGAAAAGTACTGTCGTCTTTTGTATTGATAATGTATCCATCAAAATCATCAAAATCATCAAATTCTGCATATGATTCTACACTATCAGGTGTTGTATCAGGACCAAAGCTACTTGAAGCTGTTAGCTCATCGCTACTGAGTATTCTGCCGCTTAGTGTAACTTCATCAAAAGCTTTATTGCTTGCTTCTTCAATTATGGAAGTTGCCAGCGATACCGATAGTATTCCGAATTTGCTTCTTCTTAATATTGAATCCGAATTGAGAAATGTATCATTTATTCTCAAAATCACTAAAGTAAGAAGCATAATTGCTCCAACTGTGATTAATAATTGCCCGGTATTCATTATTATCCTTTTTTAATAGATTTATTATGTCAAATTCCGTACTAAAATAATTATCCAATTTTGAGCCTAAAAATTAAACATATAACAAAAACAAGTAAATATTACATGTAATTATTATAAAACAGCTATTTCTTACTATAGGTCAATAAAAATAATAACTTTATGTAACAAAAGTAAATTTTAAATCAACGCATATATTTATTTATCTTTATTATATTGGTTAATTAAAATCACAAACCTATTTATTATGGATCCAATAAGTATTATCGTAGGAATAAATTTATTTGTTACGATTACTGCAAATTACGGAGGAGCAAAAAAAGGAATTAAGACCTCCATCACAAAAGCGGTTAAAAAACCGAAAACATATCTTCAGAAAATTCCGCCTAATATTTCTGCAATAATTTTGATTACTCAAATTCTAGCGATTTTTAACATTGGTACTTTTGAAAAGGGATTAATTGAAAATGAAATGATTTTTAGAATAATTGGATTATTATTTTTTGTTGGTTTTTCATGGGTTCAAGTTTGGACATATAAATTTTTGAAAGACAATTATGCGCAGGAAATAGTTGTATTAAAGGGACATCAGCTTGTTACAAATGGTCCGTACGGTTTAATTAGGCACCCTCAATATATTAGTCAAATATTAGCAGATCTTGGTGCAGGTGTAGCGTTGATGGGATACATAATAATTCCACTTGTAATTTTAATAGAATTACCTCTCTTCTTTTTGAGAGCAAAAAAAGAAGAAGAGATTTTTTCAGAACACTTTAAAGATAATTTTGTAGAATATAAAAAGAAGTCTGGTTTCTTTGTTCCCTTTATCGGATAATTTATGAAGTTAAAGTTTCTTTTATTCTTTCTATTAATTTCGATAAACTTTATTCATCCTCAAAGATTGCTTAAACTAAGCATTTCTATTGACGGTACAACCGAACGAGTTTCTTATTTATCGCGCAAAGGTACTGACTTTGTTTCCGCAAAAGAATTAGCAACAATTCTCTCAGGGAATTATTACTACAGTAAAGAAACAGCAAAACTAGAACTCAAATTTGACAACTATAAAATTAAAGTTACCGGAAGAACTCAATACTTAGTTTTAATAGATCGCGCCGATAACTCCCAACATGTTTATCAATTACCGATTTCTACATTGCTTGTACGGGGAGATGTTTTAATACCACTTGTTTATTGCATAAATTATATAAATCTCGCATTCGGTAAAGAACTTGTTTATAACAGACAGGACAAACATTTAGTAGTTTCGGATAAAGTAATTACTGATTTGGCTATTAAAGATGACGAGCCAATTACTCCAATAAAGAGGCCCAAAACACCAAAGAAAGTTGATTCGAATTTTGATGTTTATGATTTGAAAATTGAAGAAAAATCTAACGGTACACTAATTAGATTAAATGCTCAAAGACAGATTAACAAATTCAGCAGCTCTATTCAAAATAATAAATTATTTATTTTTCTTTCCGGAGTTAGTGTTGATTTAAATAAAATTAATAAAGCAAAACCGCAGGGACTTGTACGTAAAGTAACCACTCAAAACGTTCAAGGAAATATTCAAATTGAATTTCTATTAAAAGATGGATACAATACTTCCGAAGCTTTTAAGGATGTAACCTCCGACGATTTATTGGTTTCAGTACACAACGAAAAATTAAAAACTGATGAACCTGTAATTTCCGACGAAGTTAAAAAATGGCTTTTTGATGTTGTGGTAATTGATCCCGGACATGGGGGTAAAGATCCAGGTGCTTTAGGTGTTATAGGTACTAAAGAGAAAGATATAAATTTGAAAGTCGGTTTAAAACTCGGCGAGCTAATTGAAAAAAGAATACCTGATTTAAATGTGGTTTACACGCGCAAAACTGATAAGTTTGTTGAGCTTTACAAAAGAGGAAAAATCGCCAACGAAAATAACGGGAAATTGTTTATATCTATTCACATGAATGCAGTACGCAAGAAACCAAGCAGCGCACGAGGTTTTGAAGTTTACTTGCTCAGGCCGGGAAGAACAAAAAAAGCTATTGAAATAGCTGAATTTGAAAACAGCGTGATTCAATACGAAGACAATCCGGAGATGTATCAAAAACTTGATGATGAAAATTTTATTTTAGTCAGCATGGCTCACTCTCAGTACATGCGTTATTCAGAAAAGTTTTCGGATTTGCTGAATCAAAACTGGCTTAAGACAGTTAAGGAAATCCCATCCCGCGGAGTAAAACAAGCCGGCTTTTACGTTTTAGTTGGAGCTTCAATGCCAAGTGTTTTAATTGAAGGCGGATTTCTTTCGAACAGACAAGATGAAGCTTTCTTGAGAAGTTCAAAAGGACAAGCGCAAATTGCAGAAACAATTTACAAAACAATCGTTCAGTACAAAGATTATTACGAAGAACAAATAAATGAAAATCTGGAAACAGAAAATTGAATTTGATTCAAGTTAAGTATAATTTTGTTTTTGGATTTTTTAGAAAAGGTAGAAAATGACAAACGCTCAAAAATGGGTCGCAGCTTTTTTAGTAGTTTTTATCGCACTATTCTTGCTTTCAAAATTAACGGAAAAAGAAGAAGATTTTACTGAAGAATTAGATTTTTATAGTGAGCAGCAGACAGAAGCCGCACAATCAGCTTCGGTTGATGGACTAACTTTAATAAATAGAGTTGGGTGTACAAATTGTCACGGCGTTGACTTAAAAGGCACCAAACTTGGACCAACTTTGTATTCAGCAAAAGAATATTGGTCAAGAGACAAATTAATAAATTACTTGCGTAATCCGGCTTCTTATTCGGGTGATGAAAGGTTTGAAGCTTACAAAGCACAATACAATACTGTAATGCCTGGTTACGGAAATATTGATGTAAAAGATTTGGGAAAGATTGCTGATTATCTTCTGAATCTGGAAGGGGAATAGAAAATTTCTATTCCCACTTTATTCTAATGTCCACCGCATGAATCGAATCATCTTGCGCAACAATTAACGGATTCAAATCAAACTCTGAAATATTTTTGTTTTCAATAAGCATCAAAGCTGAAGCTAAAATAATTTTCTTTAAGTAATCCATATCAATTGGTTTTTCGCCGCGCACACCTTTCAAGATTTTACCAATAACCGTTGTGTCAATCATTTCATCAATATCAGCACCACAAAGGTAAGCTGACCTGATCGTTGTGTCGCAAACAACTTCAACATATTTACCACCGGTACCAAACATAATTATCGGACCGAAAGATGGGTCTCTAAATCCGCCGATTAAAATTTCGTGTTTGGTTTTTATGAAAGGCTGAATCAAAAATTCATCAACTTTAAAATCATATTTTGTAAAGTTCTCTTCAATCTCTTCTGCACTTGCCAATAACTCTTCTTTATTTCGGATATCTAATTTTACTGCATTCAATTCTGATTTGTGTACAACATCTTTGCTGATGCCTTTAATTACAAGCGGGTAGAATTCACCGTTCAAAGATTTGAGTGCTTCCGGTTTTACTAATTTATTTTTAATTACCGGGATGCCGTAATCATCTGCAATTTCATTTACTTGCTCTTGAGTTAAAAATCCTTTTTCAAATTCATACTTTTTACAGACTTTGCATTTCAACATCGATTCATATTGATCTTTGTATTCTATTAATTTCTTTTTCGATTTGTTGTAAAACAGCATGTTAGAAATTACTTCTGCTGGGTCTTCCGGATTTCTGAAAACCGGCATCTGCTTTTTGGAATCACGTTTATAAGTGTCCCAAAACTCCGGCAAAGGCATGTCAACTTGAATAATTGGTTTGTCGGTTTTTACATCGTAAATTCCTTCAACAACATCAAACGGTTGAACCATAACCGGTTCAACAAATATTGAAATAATTGCGTCAACATTTTCATCTTCAGAAACAATTTCATTTACTCTTTTGTATGTTTCAGCATTTCCGCCAGGCAATAAATCGACCGGGTTGTTAACACTACCTTCGGGGTGAACAACTTCTCGTAATTTGTTCTTTGTTTCTTCAGTGAATTCAGCTAATTCTAGATTCTCTTTTTCCAAACTATCCACAGCTAAAATTGCTGGACCGCCTGCATTTGTTATCACTGCAATTCTGTTTCCTTTCGGTGATTTGAAATTCTCAAAACCCTTTGCAGTATTAAACATTTCGTTTAAATCGTTAACACGAATTATACCGAACTGATTTAGCAACGCGTCGACAACTTTATCTTTGCTACTCAAAGCGCCTGTGTGTGAAGAAGCTGCCTTCATTCCGCCAGCGGTTTTACCGGCTTTTAAAACCAGTACTGGTTTTTCAACTTCATTTGTGATAAAAGGAATTATAAACTCTTCACCGTTAACAAAACTTTCCAAATAGTAAGTAAGAGTTTTTATGTTGTCATCGGTTTGCCAGTATTTTAACAAATCGTTTTCGTTGATGTCAGCTTTGTTGCCGGCACTAATGAAATGTGCAAATTTAATATGTGTTTCTCTCAAAGAGTTTAAAACTGCAGCGCCCAATGCACCACTTTGTGAAAAGAATCCTGTGTTGCCAAACTCAGGTTTCTCAGCAACAAAAGTTGCGTTGAGTTTTATATCTTCAATTGTATTAATAACACCCATACAGTTTGGGCCAACCATTCGTGCACCGGCATCTTTAATTTTCTGCACTATTCTGTTTTCAACTTCTTCACCTGCTTTTCCAATTTCTTTAAAACCTGCAGTAATCAGTAAAATTGATTTTACGCCTTTCGTAAGTAGAGTATCAATTGAATCTTCAACAAACTGTTTGGGTACAACAATAATTGCTAAGTCGATTTGATCATTAATCTCATCAATAGTTTTATAACATTTGTATCCAAGCACACTTTCTGCTTTTGGATTAACAGGCAAGATCATTCCCTGGTAACCGAAAGTGCTTATGGTTTTCAATAGTTCATAGCCAATACTTTTTTCTTTAGTTGATGCGCCGACAACGCAAATTGATTTGGGGTAAAAGAAGTTTTTTATTTCGTTACTCATTTTAGTCTACTTTTATTCAAAAAATTCGAACTACAAAATAGCACTTCATCGTATTTTTTACATGCATTAATTGAAACTACACAAAGATTATTTTCACATTTAATATTAAATTAAAATAAGAATTTATTGACGGTTTGATATTAAAATGCCACGAAAAGAAAAATTGCTCAATTCGAGAGATGAATCCTTTTACGATTGGAACTCATCGCTTGACGGTTTAAAAGAAAAACTAAAAAATGATGAAACAAATACAATTTTAGTTTCCGCACCATTTGGTTGCGGTAAATCTTCTTTCACAAATATTTTGATAAATGAATTAAAGGACGAAGAGAAAGACAGCAATATCAAATGGGACATAAATATTATTGAGACTTGGAAATATGAATTACTTGATTCGGACTCTGTAGTTACACAATTAATTTTTGATATCATAAATAACTATTTGAGTAAAATAATATTATATAAACTCAAAATTGATAAAGGAGTAAAAGTAGAGAGTTATTCTGCCCTAAAAAAATATGACTTAATAAATGTAGATATTATAAAAAAACATGGGAAAAATCTTTTAAAGAGTGTCTTAAAAAAATATACAAAATTAGATTACGATAAATTAATCGAAATTCACAAAACAGCATTAGCAAAAAAATTAGATGAGGTTGGCGATAGTCTAAAAGACAATTATATATCAGCATTGGAGTTCTACGAAGAATTTGTCGACGCTTTTTTGATCGATTATAATAACTCTCCAAAATATAAAAATTCAAAAATCATTTTTGTTTTTAGAGATTGTGATAGATGTAATCCTGAAAATTTATTAAAAATAATCGATGCAATTCATCATTTAGATGTAAATGATAAGATAAAATTTATTGTCGAATCAGATATTGATTCGATCAAAGCGGTTCTTTGCATGAAATATCATTTAGGAGATTATCCCAAAATCAATGAATATTATTCTCTAAAGGGAGAGTTAATAAATGGCTACTTAAATAAAATATTTGAAACAATATGTATAATTGATAAAAAATATCTTAATAAACAAAGACTGCTAATTTATCTTAATTATCAGATGAAATTTGAACACAAAGATTATGAATTGTTGACTTTTGATGACTTCACATATGACTATAAACAAAATTATAGATATGTTAAATATCATTTTGAAAAAGTATTACCGAATAGACTAAATAAAATAAACAATCTCAATGCTCTTAACTTAATAGAAATAAATACCCTTCTTTATTTATATTTATTAAATGAAGAGAATAACGGAAATTTGATCGATGTCCATTTGCCAAAATTATCTTTGAAAGAAGAAAAAAGAAACTTAATCTGGTTATCATATTCGACTAATAATGATAATAAGTGGGGCTTTGCTAATAAAATTAATATGCTCGTAGATGGAGCAATCATCAAATATGCAAATTCTATATATTTGATAATAAATGAGAAAAAATGTAAAGTAATTAAATTTCCTGAAAA
The DNA here is from genome assembly GCA_028282005.1 of Melioribacteraceae bacterium. GTDB lineage: Bacteria > Bacteroidota > Ignavibacteria > Ignavibacteriales > Melioribacteraceae > JANQIV01. The sequence continues at coordinate 24,530 of JANQIV010000264.1, forward strand.
TTTTTTTACCGATAATTCTATTTCACTAAGAACAAAAATGGAATTATTAAATCAAGTAATAGAAAATATTAATACTTCTTGGAAAGAAATGAATTTAATAAATAGTTAGTGTGTTGAAGACATAAAAAAGATATGTTATATTTTAATTCAATTTAGAAAAGGGTCGCAATGAGCGAAGAACAAAAATTGCAAGAGTTTGAAAAACGAATTGAAGCAGGCGATGTAATCGAGCCGAAAGACTGGATGCCTGAAAAATACAGAAAGCAGCTTATCAGGATGATGAGCCAGCATGCACACTCCGAATACGTCGGTATGCTGCCGGAAGGCAACTGGATTACACGTGCGCCAAGCCTCAGACGTAAAATGACTCTGCTTGCAAAAGTGCAGGATGAAGCCGGACACGGGCTGTATATTTACAGCGCAACAGAAACCCTTGGAGCTGACCGTCATGATTTAATTCAACAGCTTTTAAATGGAACAGCAAAATACTCTAGCATATTTAATTACCCTACTTTAACATGGGCTGATATCGGTACAATCGGCTGGCTTGTTGACGGTGCAGCGATTGTAAATCAAACCATGCTTGCAAAGTGTTCTTACGGTCCGTATTCACGTGCAATGATTAGAATTTGCAAAGAAGAAAATTTTCACAAAAAGCAGGGTTATGAAATAATTGCAAATCTTGCCAACGGAACCGAAGCACAGAAAAAAATGGCACAGGATTCTATCAACCGCTGGTGGTGGCCATCATTAATGATGTTTGGCCCACCGGATAAAGACTCACCAAACTCAGCCGAATTAATGAAATGGAAAGTAAAGCTTAAAAGCAATGATGAGTTAAGGCAACGCTTTGTTGACTTAACTGTTCCACAAGCTAAGGCCGTAAATTTAACAATTCCTGATCCTGATTTGAAATTTAATGAAAAAGCAGGCCACTGGGAATTTGGAGAAATTAATTGGGATGAATTTTGGCAAGTTGTAAAAGGCTACGGCCCAATGAACAAAGAAAGAATGAAAGTCCGCAATGATGCGCATGATAATGGTACATGGGTGAGAGAAGCTGCTTTGGCTTACACGAAGAAACGCGAAAAACTAAATTAATACTGTTATTCCCGCGGAAGCGGGAATCCACAAAATAGATTCCGGCTCAAAAGATTACCGGAATGACAAACATTATATTTTAGTAAAAATTAGATATTAGGATTTATAATTATGATTGACAAACTTTGGGAAGTATTTGTACAACCTAAAAACGGAGCACCACACGAGCATGCCGGGAGTGTGAGAGCCACTGACGCAGAAATGGCAATTCAAAATGCAAGAGATGTTTATGCACGAAGAGGTGAAGCAAGAAACATGTGGGTTGTTCCCACAGAAGCTATTGAAGCAACATCTCCCTCAGATGAGGGACCTCTCTTC
>JANQIV010000049.1 GCA_028282005.1 Melioribacteraceae bacterium
AATACTTGGTTATGAAAAAGGGGAGTACAAATATTGCCACCCGAATAATCATGTTAATTTATCACAATCTACAAATGATGCTTATCCGACTTCTGTTAAAATTGCTTTATATGACGGTAACTTAAAACTTGTTGAAGTTTTGGAATCACTTATAAATTCGTTTCATGAAAAAGCTAAAGAGTTTGCTAATGTTTTAAAAATGGGAAGAACCCAATTGCAGGATGCAGTTCCAATGACTTTGGGACAAGAGTTTGAAGCATATGCAACAACATTAGGCGAAGAGATTGACAGATTAAATGAAAATGCAAATCTGTTTCTAGAAATAAATATGGGTGCAACGGCAATCGGGACGGGAATTAATTCTGATCCGGATTACAGTAGAAAGTGTTTAGAACATCTAAAAGAAATTACAGAACTAGATGTTAATCTTGCAGCCAATCTTGTTGAAGCAACACAAGACACGGGATCATTTGTAATGTATTCTTCAGCCGTTAAGCGACTTGCCGTTAAATTGTCTAAAATATGTAATGATTTAAGACTGCTATCTTCAGGTCCGCGTGCAGGTTTGAATGAAATTAATTTACCACCGATGCAGCCGGGGTCTTCAATTATGCCGGGTAAAGTAAACCCGGTTATTCCCGAAGTAGTAAATCAAATTGCGTTTAAGGTTATTGGCAATGACATGACAGTTACACTTGGTGCAGAAGCTGGTCAGCTTGAGTTAAATGTAATGGAACCGGTGATTGTACAAAGTTTATTTGAGTCGATTGAAATGCTGAAAAACGGAATGAACACTCTTAACCATAAATGCATTGAAGGAATTACTGCAAATGAAGAGATCTGCAGAGCAATGATTGAAAATAGTATTGGAATAGTAACCGCATTAAATCCGGTACTTGGCTATGAAACTTCAACAGCGTTGGCAAAAGAAGCACTTGAGAAAAACAAAGGTGTTTATGAATTGGTACTCGAAAAAAATCTGATGAGCAAAGAGGAGTTAGATAATATTCTGGCACCGGAAAATATGATTAAACCAAGAAAGCTAAAATAGTTTGAAATAAAAGACGGACACTAATGTTGCGCAGATTTGAAATCTGCGTTACGGGTTACAAAGCATAATAAATTATTTTTTGAGATACCTCTTTAACTTTAGTTTTGTCATCACGAGGAGTGAAGCGACGACGTGATCTCCAAGTTTGAGATTGCTTCACTCCTTTGGTCATTCGCAATGACAATTATGGTTTATAAGCTATCCTTCCTCTATTACATATAAGGCATTTTAGGTTCTTTACCTAATAACCTCGAATAAACACTCAGTGCCCCTCTGTGATGAGCAGTATGTTCCGCAACAGCATTTATTATTGAATATCTTGGAGCTCCACCCATAATCGGACCTTGTGCTATAGGTTTTTGAAAATCTTCTTCGCTGCCTTCTTCGATTAATTTTATCGCATTTTCAACTGATTTATTGTACCATTCTTTTGCTGAATTATAAGAAGTAACTTCTTTCATTTCTTGAATGTGTTGTTCAAAATTCATGTCAAACCCCTTTTCAGAATAAGCTCCTTCAAAAAACCAATCTATTGTTTTTGCAACATGAGCAACATGGTTTGCTACTGTAAACAGCCCATCCTTCGGTGTAAAAGAAGAATCATCTTCCGTTAGACAATCTGTACTTGTTTCAAAAAACTTTTGTGATGCTCTTAATTCATTGATTGCTTCAACTTTTTTCATTTGTTCCTCTTTTTTATTAAGAATTTATTGTGATTGTTGAACGCAAAATAGGGATGAACTGTGACAGCGTTATGTCAGCGAGTTTTTTAAATTTCTTAAGAAATAAATTTTTTTCAAAAACAATATGAATATGGCATTTTCATTATAAGTTGACTAAGTTATTTTCTTCGGTAACTAAACAAAATTTTCGGGGGCATTAATGAGGAACAACAAACACATACTTTTTATTACCATTTTTCTATTATCAAATATTTTTCAGTTAACAATAATTGCCCAGCAATTTACATTGGTTGCTGATAACTTTAATCCCATAGTAACAGCAATACCACCGTCAGGTTATTCAGGGGCAACTTGGGTAGATTACAATAATGATAATCATCTCGACCTTTTTATAAATAATTCACAAATCTTTAAGAACACCGGAAACGGCACATTTATAAGTTTGAATACAAATATAGGTGACGGAACTACATTATCATCAGACGGAGGAAATGGTAATTCTTGGGCTGACGTAGATAATGACGGTGATTTGGATGTTTACATTTCAGGTGTTATATCCTATCTCTATTTAAATGAGGGAAATGATTCTTTTTCGCGAGTTACTGTGGGAGATATTAGCAATGGATTTGGTAACAGAGGATGGTCATGTGCCTTTGGAGATTATGATAATGACGGATTAATAGATTTAGCAATCACTCATCCCGCCGGGTTTGTTGGTTCCGCTTTGGTAAATCATTTACTAAAAAACAACGGTGAAGGTTCTTTTTCAAAAATCTCAAACAACGGAATTTCCACAGGATTCCAGCCTTATACAGTTGGAACCTGGTCAGATTTTGATAACGACGGTGATTTAGATTACTCTGTGGGTTCTGGTCCGGCAAATGGAACTAATGCTGCAGATTTTTTCTACAAAAATAATTTAACCGAATCCGGGGAAGCAAGTTTTGAAAGAATACAACCGCAAGGACCAGGAACTGATTTAAGAGATGGTCAAGTTTGGAATTGGATAGATTATGACAATGACGGTGATCTGGATGTGTACATTACAAATTGGGGTGGCAACCACACACCAAATGGACTTCCGAACGATCTATACAGAAATGATAATGGCAGTTACACAAAAATTACTTTGGGGGAAATTGTTCAGACAAGCCGCGTTTCACTTGCTTCAGTTTGGTCAGATTTTGATAATGACGGTGATTTGGATTGCTACGTGTCAAATGATAGGAATGATTCCGATAGCTTTTACAAAAATAACGGTGACGGGACTTTCACATCATTGTCAAATAATGAAGTCGGTGTTTTAACAACAACCAATAAACGATCAGCCTCAGCTGGAGACTATGATAACGATGGTAAGATTGATTTAATTACTGTAGGCAGTAATTCGATTTCACTTTTTAAGAACAACACACAAAATGATAACAACTGGACCTTTTTTAGACTAGGGGGTAAGGTAAGTAACAGAGCCGGCATTGGTGCAAAAGTAAGATTGAAAGCTGAAATATTTGGTCAATCATTTTGGCAAATGAGAGAAGTATCGGCCCAGAATAGTTTTAATTCACATAATGACTTGAGAGTTCATTTCGGATTAGGCGATGCGCCTGTAATTGATTCATTAATAATTGAATGGCCATCAGGCCAGGTTGATATAAAAACTGATTTTCATGTTAATGATTTTTGGGTAGCAACTGAAGGAGAGTCAATCACTGCAATTGTAACTAACGTGGAAGATATACAAAAAATACCAACAAAACTCAGCTTAGAACAAAACTACCCAAATCCATTTAATCCAAGTACGGTTATCAGTTATCAGCTTTCTGCTTTTAGTCAGGTCAGTTTAAAGATCTTTGATGTTCTGAGCAACGAAGTTTCAAACCTTGTTAACTCGCAACAATCAGCAGGGGCATATAAAGTAGCTTTCAACGCAGATAATCTCCCAAGTGGAATTTACTTTTATCAACTGCAAGCTGGAAATAGTTTGATTACAAAAAAAATGTCATTGCTTAAGTAGATGCTTTAAGCAAAAAGGATTGCCTTCAATAATAATTTATTGACGGTTTATTATTCATCCAAAAATTCACGATAAGGTCTACTTAATGCAGATAATAAACATGTAATAAAAGTAGCCAAACCACAAAAAACAAATATAGGTGGAATGTTTTGATTCAATAAATCAGCTGTTACGCCTGCCAATGCCATTGATACAGGAGCTAAACCAATTGATAATGAATTAAGCACAGCAAAAACTCTTCCGCGCAATTCAGGATTAATTTTTAACTGAAGGACTGTAATTATATTTACAGTGAAATACCCATCTGCAATTCCGATTACCAGCATAATTATTATAGCGGCATAACCGTTTACAATAATACCAAATAACGGCATTAATCCGCCGACAATTACAAAAGATGTAAGCACGCTATAAACTCTGAATTTACCTTGAGGATTTATTGCACCGGAAACAAAATATCCGAGAATCGACCCCAATCCGAAAGCTCCAAATATGTAACCGTACCAGCTTGGATTTAAGCCGAGTGTGTCTTCAACATAGAATGGAAGTAACACAATAAATGGCATAATGAAAAACGTGAGAACAGAAAAAGAAAGGAAAATAAATCTGATACCCTTTTCTTTCCAAACATACTTCAAGCCGTCAAGTGTTTCTTCTTTATAATGATCGAATGTTTCTTTGATAGTCGAATGTTTTTTTACTTCTCTCTTGGGGAAATCAATAAATGATTCACTTGCAGCAGAAAACAAATAAGTTATTCCATCGAACAAGAAAAGCAATGGAGCACCAAACATTGTGTAAAATATTCCGCCAAGCGCCTGACCAATAAAGAGAGAAAGCTGGTGTATTGATTCCTGCATTGAGTTTGCTGCCTGCAATTTATCTTCAGGAACAAGGTCGGGAATTGAAGAAGTAATAGCAGGATTAAAAACAGAAAATAAAATTCCACTGATTGTGGACATTATAAAAATTAAAATTATTGTCGTATCAACGGATAAAAGGGAAAAATAAACAACAGCAGAAAGAGTAATTACATTTATCCCATTAATAATATCAGAGGCAATTATTAATTTTTTCCTTGGCAGGTTGTCAACTATCGCACCGCTAATCGGGCCTATCAATGCAGCGGGGAGCATTGATACAGTCATCACAAGTCCCATCAAAGTTGCTGATCCGGTTTGGTGTTTAATCCAAAACATTAAAGCAATTGAAAAAATCTGTGCACCGATTTGGCTTACAGTCTGCCCCTGCCAAAGAAGTAGGAAGTTCTTATTTAATAATTTGCTGCTCATTGTCTAAAATTATTTTGAGCAAAAAATAGAAAATGAATTTAGACTACGAAATTGTATTTCGGTGAACTGTCAATTTTTGTAGGTGGATTGTAGTCTTATCCGAAAACAGAAATTGTCATGCTGAATTTATTTCAGCATCTTAGTAGAAAAAACAAAAGCTAGATTCTGAAATAAGTTCAGAATGACGTCCTATAAATGTTCTCGGATAAAACAAATCTCTACTCATACTTCAAAGAATTTACAGGATTCAATGTTGCTGCTTTAATTGACTGAAAACTCACAGTAATTATAGTTAATAATAATGAAGCTATACCGGCTGCAATAAACATCCACCATTGAATATCAATTCTGTATGCAAAATCTTCAAGCCATTTATTCATAATATACCATGTAACCGGCCATGCAATTAAATTTGCCAGCAATACATTAATTGTAAACTCTCGTGAAATGATCATCAAAACATCACTAACTGACGCACCCAATACTTTCCTTATTCCAATCTCTTTTGTTTTTTGAACGGTAACAAAAGATATCAAACCTATTAAACCGAGGCATCCAATAATAATTGCAAGCAACGCAAAAAGTGTCATCATATCAAAAAAGTTTTCTTCAACACTATAAAGTCCGTCAATAAATTCGTCAAAAAAATCGTAATTAAAATTATAACCAGGAAAAATTTCTTCCCAGCTAGCTTCAATAAACTCAATAACTTCTTTTTCATCATTTGAATTTGTTTTAATCTGTAATTGTGCAAAAAATCTTTCATACATATTTGACATTGCGACTGCGCCAATTTCGTTTTGTAAAGACTCAGTGTGAAAATCCTTTGCTACTCCGATTATTTCACCCTCTACTCTGCTAAATTGAAATTTTTGTCCGACTGCATCAACAGCGCTATTAAATCCAAGTTTGTTAATCAATTTCTCATTAACTATGAATTTATAAAGTGTGTCTCCTTCAATTAATGGCCTGAAATTTCTTCCGGCTATTAAATTAATCCCAAATGTTTCAAGGTAATCTTCATCAATTGGTTTAAGGGTTACTAAAGCCCGGTCTTCGGATTCTTTCGGTATTTTATTGAAATAAGTATTAATAAGCATTGGAGACATTGGTGCCCCACCGCTTAGAGCAGCATTTGTAATTTTAGGATTTTTCAATAATTCTTCTTTGAATACCTTCAATTTGGAAGTTTCCACATCCGGCAAATTTACACTAATAATTTTATCCTTACTGAATCCGAGTTCCTTATTCTTCACAAAATCTAATTGATATGAGACCACAATTGTACTAACAATTAATATCTGTGAAATAACAAATTGAAAAATTACAAGGTTATTTCGTAAAGAAAATGAGTTCGATTTTTTTACTGTGATTTTATTTTTGAATGCCTCAACAGGATTAAAACCTGACAAAACAATTGATGGATAAAAGCCAGTTAGAATATTTACGACAACTAAAACCAATAACAAATAAAAAATAATGTTAAGATCTGAAAACATACTTAATTCATTATTAATACCTAAAAAGTTACTTGCATAGGGTAGAAGCATGTTTGTTAACAAAACAGAAATCAAAAAAGAGCAGAGCGTAAAAACAAAAGTTTCACCCATAAATTGTTTTATCAACTGAGCTCTGTTTGCACCAATGGCTTTGCGCATTCCCACTTCTTTTGATCTTTTTATTGATTGAGCGATTGATAGGTTTACAAAATTTATACTCGCAATAATCAGTGTCAAAATCCCTATAACAGAAAAGATAATTATAGAATCCATACTTGTGGTGTAAGTTAAACTGTCTCCGCTGAACTCTGTGTCAGTGTGAATTTCTTGAATCGGCTGAAAAACATACTGCCTTCTTTCAGCTTCTCTTTCAGAATGATACTTCTTATTGAATTCACCCAAACGACTTGTGATATTTTCAAGGCTGCCATTCTCCGGAAGCAGAATGTAAGCAAGGCTGCTTGAGTGACTAATATTCCAATTGGTTAAATCGAACCCAACAAAATCCTCAGTCAATGATTTAAGGGATACGATCACCTCAACCGGCAGATGAGTGTTTTTCGGAAAATCTTTTATTACTCCGGCTACTGTGTAATTTAACTGTTGCTCAAGTGAAAAGTTTTTACCGATGGGCGATTCTTTGCCAAACAGTTTTGCGGCTACCGATTCAGTAAGAATCGCTGCATCAGGCTGTTCAATTAAAGCTTCGGGTTTTCCTAAAACAAACTCAGTGTCAAAGACATCCAGAAAATTTGAATCTGCAAATACAACATTGTTTTGTGCAAAAACTTCATCTTCAATTTCTACTTGGCTTTCAGCTTGAGTAAACACTTGAGTGATAGTTGCAACTTCTAAGAAATCGTTTCTGAAAGCTACCGCAAAGGGGAAAGGAGTATTCGATTCTTTTTCGACCATATCAGGGTTATTAACTATTTTGTTTACCCTGTATATCCGATCAGCTTTAGAATGAAACGAATCAAAGCTTAATTCATATTTTACAAATAAGAAAATAATTAAACAGCATGTTAATCCGATCGAAAGCCCGGAAATATTTATAAATGAGTAAACTTTATTTTTAATAATATTTCTATATGCTAATTTCAAATAATTTATAAACATGATAACGCTCCAAATTAAGTTATCAACAATTATTGGCGGAACTGATTTAAAGATTTGCATCCAAAGCCAATACTGAGCTGAAAATATTCCATCATTAATTTTCTTTTGATAAAACGCTTCCTCAAGATCACCGATTAAAAAATAGGCATCTTCCGAATCAAGAAAATTCTTAAGTATAATTTTCCCTAAAAAGGGCAGCTTTGTGTTATTCATTATTAAGAATTATTTTTTATAAAATTTACCCACAAAGCATTATTTACTTTATGCATCTCTTTAAGCGCGCTCAATCCGTAATCTGTTAATGAGAAAAACTTAATTGCTTTGCCGCCGCGCTTTGCTGTGGCTTCACCAACATAGTTTTCGATATAGCCGGACTTATTAAGCCTGTTAAGCAAAACATGCAGAGTACCGAAAGAGAGATCGCTCCCGGTATTATTCAAAATATAATCTCTGATTGTAACCAAATATGCATTTGGTTCGAGATTATAAATTGCCAGCAAAACAATTTCTTCATTTTTTGTGAAAATTTTCATTTTGGGTTCCCAAACAATTTCTTTCGAAAATGCAAATATATAGACGTTTTATTTCTTTCGAAAGTTCAAAGAAATAAAAATTATTTTATTTGTGCAGGCAAAAACTGCCTGCACATTGGAATTTATTCGTATTTAATTGAGTCAATTGGGTTGTTTGCTGCTGCTTTAATTGTTTGATAAGCCACTGTACCGAAAGCTATCAAAAGAGTTGCTATGCCTGAAAGGGGAAATATCCACAAAGAGATATCAATTCTGTATGCAAATTCTTGTAGCCAGCCGTTCATAAAATAATAAGCAATGGGCCAAGCAATAATATTTGCAATAATTACCCACTTGGTAAATTCGGATGTCAACAGATAAGTTAAGTTTGTGGAAGATGCCCCAAGTACTTTTCTAATCCCTATTTCTTTGCCCCTTCTTTCCGCCATAAAAGATGACAAGCCAAATAAACCAAGACAAGAAATTGTAATTGCTATAATTGAAAAATATGAAAACAGTTTACCCATTCTCTGTTCTGATTTATAAAGTTCGTCAACATCTTCATCAAAAAATGAATAACTGAAAGGAATTTGTGTGCCGAAATCTTCTAAAACTTTTTCAACGTGATCAATTGTATTCGTAACATTGTTTGGAGAAATTTTTAGAAAAAGCAGACTGCTCCAATCAGACATGTATCTTAAAATTAATGGGCCGCTTTCTGAATTTAATTTTTTGTAATGAATGTCTTCCATTACACCAATTATCGTTAAATCATTGCCCCACATTTTTATTTGCCTTCCAATCGGATCATCAAAGCCTATTATTTTTAATGCTGCTTCATTTATTACAACAGTGTTTGAATCATTTGAGATTTCTTTTGAAAAGAACCTACCTTTTGCCAGATTTATATTAAAGACATTTTTATAGTCTTCATCTACTTTTGCAAAATTCATTATAATGTTGTCATCATGATTTTTGCCTTCCCATTCAATTCCCGATGAACCGTAACCGCCGTAATTGATCGGTAGGTCATGCGTAATTGAGGCAGAGAAAATTTCGGAATTCTCTTTCAGCTTTTGTTTTACAATATCAATTTTCGATTTAATATTTTCATCAATGTTTACGTGAAGAATATCTTCTTTTTCGAAACCAAGATTTTTATTTTGAATAAAACTAAGCTGATTAAAAATCACAATGGTTCCAATAATCAAAATGACAGACATCGCGAATTGCGAGACAACTAAAACTTTTCTAAGTAATGATCCACCCTGGCTTGAGTTATAATTTCCTTTTAAGATTTTTGCAGGCAAAAATGATGAGAGAAAAAATGCCGGATAACTACCTGATAACACTCCGGTTACCAATCCAATCAATAAAAGTGAAAACAAGATGGTTAAATCAATTTCCCAAAAGATAATTTCTTTGCCGGAAAGAGCATTAAATTCAGGAAGTAGAAAATAAACTAATACTAGAGAAAGCAATAATGCTGCAAACGTCATTAAAATTGATTCGACAAAAAACTGAGCAATTATTTGTGAACGAACTCCGCCGACAACCTTTCTTAGGCTTACTTCCTTTGCCCTATTGAAAGAGCGGGCAGTTGAGAGGTTCATAAAATTTATACAAGCAATTACAACAATAAGCACTGCAACCAAAGAGAAAATGTTTACATATTCAATATCACCATGACCGGGAATGTCTGCCGCAAATTTAGTTCCGGAATGCAAATGGATATCAAGCATCGGTTGTAAATAGACAGTCATCTTTGCATCATCTCTATTTTTGTTTATAATGTCCACAATTTTTTCGTCAACTATTTTTGGATCAACACCGCTTTTTAGTTGAATATATGTGTAATATGCACTACTTCTCCAATTGTCTAATTCAATGCCTTCTTCTTGATTTAAAACAAAAGGAACAACTGCATCAAATTGTAAATGTGAGTT
>JANQIV010000103.1 GCA_028282005.1 Melioribacteraceae bacterium
TTATAAAGTGAAGAAAATTGTTACCGGTTGTCCGCATTGTTATAATACATTAAAAAATGAATTCCCGCAATTTGGTGGTAATTATGAAGTTGAGCATCACTCTGAAATGATTGATCGATTAGTTCAAGAAGGGCGAATTGAATTAAGTAGTGAAGAAGTTAAAAACAAAGTAACATTTCATGATTCATGTTATTTAGGCAGATACAATGATATTTATGACGAACCGAGAAAACCGTTGGAAACCGTTAACGGACTTGATTTAGTTGAGATGGAAAGAAGTAAAGATAAAGGGTTCTGTTGCGGTGCCGGTGGCGGAAGAATGTTTATGGAAGAGACTGAGGGAACTCGAGTAAACAATAATCGTACTGAAGAAGCATTGGCTACTGGAGCCGATACTATAGCCTCTTCTTGTCCGTTCTGTATGACTATGATGACAGACGGTGTTAAAGAATATGAAAAATCTGAAGAAGTGGAAGTAAAGGATATAGCAGAAATAATTCTTGAAAATTCAAAATAATTTACAAACATCATTGGAGGAAATATGAGTGACAAATACCAAGGTTTAAAAGACCATCTTGAAAGTCTAGCTACAGATGTAGAAAAGTTTTATGTTAAAGGACAAGCCGCCGCCGGAACAAGAGTGCGTAAAGGTCTAAGCGATCTTAAAAGACTAGCCCAAGATATGAGAAACGAAATTCAAGAAATCAAAGCTCAAAGAAAAGATGGCAAGGAAGACTAGTAAAATTTGAAAGTGTTTGATCTTATAGGCTGAATTTTATTCAGCCTATTTTTTTATGGAAAAAGTAAAAATTAAAATATTGCAGTTATTAGTTGCTTTTGCAGCAATTGTCGGGTTTCAAGTTAGTCTTTATTCACAACAAGTTAATAAAACAATTGAAGCTTCCTTTTGTGCGGTTGGTGATTTAATGGTGCATGGTTCTCAACTTCGAGATGCACAAATTGACGACACTACTTATAATTTCCACCATGTGTTTTCTGAAATCAAACCTTTCATTGAATCATTTGACTTTGCAATGGGTAATTTGGAAACTACTTTTGCCGGTAAGCAAAAAGCTTATAAAGGATATCCATCATTTAACACTCCGGATTCTTTTTTAGAGGCTCTAAAAGATTGCGGTTTTGATTTACTATTCACAGCTAACAATCACTTGTTTGATAAAGGTGTTGACGGACTAATAAGAACTACTAAAATTATCAATGAATATGGATTACATCATTCCGGGACAAATATTAAAAAAGAAGATTTGGATTCAATTAACATTATTGATGTAAAAGGAATTAAAACATCTTTACTGTCATATACTTATGGTACGAATTTGGGGTTAGCAAATTCCCATTATTTAAATAGAATTAATGAAAATAGAATTAAACGAGATTTGCAACTTGCAAATGATAGTGAATCTGATCTGAATATTGTTTATTTCCATTTTGGAGTTGAGTACAAAAGAGAACCAAATGAATATCAATTAAATCTTGTTGATAGTACTTTTACTTGGGGGGCAGATGTTATTTTAGCAAGCCACACGCATTCAATCCAGCCGATTAAAATTTACAAAATCGACAATAATTTGAAAAAATCTTTTGCTGTTTTTTCAATGGGTAATTTTGTGTCAAACCAAAGATGGCGCTATTCAGATGCCGGAATTATTGTTGGATTCAAAGTAGTCAAAAATCTTTTAGATCAAACAATAGAATTAAAAGAAATAAGTTATTTGCCGACGTGGGTTTACAAAGGTGAATCTCCTGAGGAAGATCAATTCAAAATTTTCCCTGCAGAACTTTCATTAACTTCTGCAACACCATCTTATTTTTCCGAGGAAGATATTAATCTTATGAAAGAAAGTTTTTGGGATACCAAAGAGGTTATAACAAAATATTCCACTCAAATTAGACTAATCAGAGTTAATTCAGAATTCAATGTAAATTTGGTTGACAGAAGTATTCTGCTTCCTCGTAAAATTGAAGGAATTAAACGGAAATAATTTCTTATCTTTATAATTCGATTTTTTTGAAATAATACAACGGATCTGATGAACAAAAAATCAGCAATGACAATTGTGTTTATGACCGTCTTTATTGATTTGATGGGATTCGGAATTCTAATACCTATTTTACCCACATTCGCAAGTATCGAACTTAATGTGCCCGATTACGGGATAGGTATTATCGTAGCTTCGTTTTCATTAGTGCAATTTTTATTCAATCCGGTTTTTGGGAGAGTTTCAGATAAATTTGGAAGACGACCGATAATATTAATAACACTACTTTTTACAAGCTTGTCATATATTGTTTTTGCGATTGCTGATTCTTTTTTCTTACTGCTTTTAGCAAGAATTATGGCTGGTTTTGGCGGAAGTAATTTAGCTGTTGCTCAAGCTTACATGGCTGATATTACCGAACAAAAAGACCGTTCAAAAGGTATGGGCCTTATCGGTGCAGCATTTGGACTTGGTTTTGTATTTGGCCCATTAATAGGCGGATGGCTTTCCGAATATGGATATGCTGTTGCAGGTTATGCCGCTGCAGGGTTTTCTTTTGTGGCCTTTCTATTTGCGTTTTTTGCTTTAAAGGAATCCAATACTTACAAAAATACAAAAGAGAAGGTAAGCTTAAGGCTTATTGATACTAACCTTGCAAAGAAAGTTTTAACAAACCCGTCAATTGGAATTTTGGTAATAATATTTTTCATAATAGTTTTTTCGATGGCTAATATTTACGGTACGTTTTCACTTTTGGGTTATAAACATTACCATTTTTCCGATCAGCAAAATGGTTTACAATTCGGAATTATGGGCATTGTTGCAGTAATTGTTCAAGGTGGATTAATACGGGTTTTATCAAAGAAATTTTTCGACAAAACTTTAGTGATAGCCGGAACTGCTTTTATGATGGTCGGACTTGGATTAATTCCTTACGGACAAAATTTTATGGGAGTAGCTATTGTTGTAGCGGTTTTATCAATCGGGACTGGAATTTTGCAACCAACAATTTTGAGCATGATTTCAAAATATTCACCTGATAACCAACAAGGTGAAATACTTGGATTAAATCAATCATTTGGCTCACTTGCAAGGGTGTTTGGCCCAATGTGGGGGGGATTCTCTTTCGACTTTATCGGATACGAATTCCCATTTTTAACCGGAGCCGCATTTACTTTGATCGTGCTTTTTATTACTATATTTTTATTGAATCCTGAGAATTTAAAAAAGATAGAATATGTTTAAGGTAGGAAAAATAAATATTGAGAAGGCTTTGCTGCTTGCTCCGATGGAAGACGTAACCAGTATTCCTTATAGAAAGCTTTGCAAAGAATTAGGTGCTGATGTTGTTTATACTGAGTTTGTTAACTCTGACGGATTAATTAGGAAGAACAAAAAGACTCATAAAAAATTAGAAGTTACTGAAGAAGAAAGGCCTGTCGGAATCCAAATTTATGGTGGTAACCTTGAACCGATGATTGAGGCCGCTAAAATTTCAGAGCAAGAAAATCCTGATTTGATTGATATCAATGCCGGATGCTGGGTTAAGAAAGTAGCCAAAAGGGGAGCGGGTGCCGGGTTGTTAAAAGATCCTCCTTTTCTCCAAAAAATGTGTGAAGAAATTGTGAAGGCTGTAAATCTTCCGGTAACAGTGAAAACAAGAATTGGCTGGGACGCTGATTCAATTATGATTGAAGAGATCGCTAAACGTTTGGAAGATGTCGGTGTTCAAGCTTTAACAATTCATTGCAGAACACGCTGCGACGGGCATTCAGGCGATCCGGACTGGACATGGATACCGAAAGTGAAAAATGTTGTTGATATTCCCGTAATAGTTAACGGTGGAGTTTTTACCGCAGAGGATGTTAAACGCGCTTTTGATGAAACCGGAGCGGACGGGGTAATGATCGCACGCGGGGCAATAAACCATCCTTGGATTTTCAAAGAAGCCAAAGAATTATTGCAGAACGGAGTAACCCCTTCTGAGATAACTCCTTACGAAAGAATCCACACAGCTTTGCGTCATCTCCGTTACGAGCTAGAGTACAAAGAAGTACGTCGTGCAGTTATTCCATTTAGGAAATATTACACCGGATATTTAAAAGGATTGAGAAACTCATCGAAAATTAGACAAAAACTTATGGAATATGTTGAGTACGAGCCGATTGAAGAATTATTGTTAAATTATCTTGAAGAACTAAATAGAAACGAATTTGCGGAGTCGGCTTAAATAAAGTGAACAATTTCAAAAAGAAACTTGCCCGTTTAATATCAACACTATTTGTTCCACCTATTTTTAACGTATTCATTTTTGCTTTTGCTGCATCTCATTTTCAACTTAATGAATCAGCAAAGTTCTTGGTGATTTCAATTTCATTGCTAAACGGATTGATACTCCCGATGATTGTTTTTTTTATTCTTATGAAAATGAACAAAGTCTCAGATATTGACGCTAGTGTGCAGGAAGAAAGAACTTTGGGATTTATAATCGGAATATTTTTAAGCATCACTTCAATTATAGTGCTTTATTTATTTGATACAAATTTAATCATCATTTCTCTTTGGGCATGTTATCTTACCAATATGATAATGATTTTACTGGTGAACAAATATTGGAAAATCAGCGCACACTCAATCGGTGTTGCAATTGCAATTGGGACAATGATTTATTTAAATTCTTATTTAGCTATTCCGTTAATTTTGTTGCTGATAATAATTGCTTGGTCCAGACTGGTATTAAAAGTTCATACTTTTATGCAAGTTGTAATGGGTGGAGTGCAGGGAACAATACTAACTTATTTAACTTTATTAATAATAAATAACTTATAAAAATGTCATTTAAACAAGATTTAATAACACTGCTGAATAATTATTCGGACATGATGGAATTTAATGGTGAAAATAAATTTAAAGTGAATGCGTTCAAAAATGGCGCATTGGTTTTGAAAAAACTTGATGATATTGAAACATTGATTTCTGAAAAAACAATTGGGGAAATAAAAGGAATTGGAAAAGGTATTCAGGCTTTTCTTAATGAGTTTTATGAAAATGGATCAGTTGCAGATTTCGAAGAGTTAAAAGGTAAGTTACCCGAGGGAATAATCGAATTGTTTGCCATTAAAGGAATTAGCGCAAAAAAAGTAAAGCAAATTTATGATGAGTTGGGAGTTTCAAATTTAGAATTGCTTGAACAAGCGTGTATTGAAAATAAAGTTGCTCCGATAAAAGGATTCGGTGAAAAGACACAGATAAAAATACTTGAAGAAATTAAAAGGCTGAAAAGTTCAAAAGGATTGTTGAGATTAAATCATGCTTTTAACAGGGCTGATGAATTAAAGGAACATTTATCGCGCATTAACTCCATTCAAAGAATTGAATACACCGGAGAACTTAGAAGGATTAGAGAAGTTATTTCAAAAATTGAGCTATTGATTTTAACAAATGATATTGAGAGTTGTATTGAGGAAATTCAAAAAGAATTTTCGTTTAGTATTGAAGAAAATGAAAATTGCAAAACTCTAAAATTAGAGAACGAAATTGAAACATTTCTTCATATTACTGACGAGAGTAATTTTGATGAAGTATTGTATTTAACAACTGCAGAAAAATCTTTCCGAGAAAAAATAAGTTTTGATGACTCGCAAAACATAATTCTGGAAATGATGGATCAACATTATTTTGATTTAAATGAAAATCTAAAATCAAATAGTAATCTTGAGCAAAAAGACTTTAAAGGATTCTTCCATTTTCACACGACAAGTTCAGACGGATTAAATTTATTAAATGAAATGGTGAACGAGGGAGTTTCGCAAGGTTACGAATATTTTGCTGTTTGTGATCATAGTAAATCTGCTTTTTATGCAAACGGTTTAAATGAAGAAAGAATTCTTCAGCAGCGTGAAGAAATTGATGAATTAAATAGAAGCAGTAAAGCAAAAGTTTATCACGGCATTGAAAGTGATATTTTGCGTGACGGTAGTTTAGATTACGATGACGATTTTATGAACAACTTTCAGTTTGTAGTAATTTCGGTTCATTCCATTTTTAATATTGCCGAAGATGAAATGACAGCTCGTGTTATAAAAGCAATTGAAAACCCACATGCTGATGTACTTGCACACCCAACCGGAAGATTGTTGCTATCTCGGAATCCGTATAAAATAAATATAAAAAAAGTTATTGATGCTTGCGTGGAAAATGATGTTGTAATTGAGATAAATGCGAATCCGCAGAGGCTAGATTTGGATTGGCGGAATATTTATTACGCAAGAGAAAAGGGTTGTAAATTTGCAATCAACCCGGATGCACACTCAACTAAAGGAATTGCCGATACGAAATACGGAATATTGATCGGTCGAAAAGGTGGGTTGCAAAAGGAAGAGGTTATCAATTGTTATTCTGAAAGTGAGTTTATTAAATTTATTAATAGAAAAGTAAAAAGAATTTAACGGAGCCAAAATGGATATTAAAGAATTAATCAGAAGTGTACCGGATTTCCCGAAAGAAGGAATTAACTTTAAAGATATCACAACATTGCTTAAAGATCCTGCTGGATTCAAAGCTGCACTTAATGAACTTTATGAGCTGGCAAAAGATAAAGGTGTTACAAAAGTAATCGGTATTGAATCACGCGGATTTGTTTTTGGTGGTGCGCTTGCTGAAAAACTAAAGGCCGGCTTTATTCCGATTAGAAAGCCAGGTAAACTTCCTGCTCCGACGGTAAGCGAAACTTACGTCTTAGAATATGGCGAAGATAAAATTGAAATTCATAAAGACGCAATTGAACCCGGTGATAAAATTTTGCTTCACGATGATCTTCTCGCTACCGGCGGAACAATGAAAGCTGCCTGCAACCTTGTTGAAAAATTTGATGCTGAAGTTATTCAGATATCATTTTTAATCGAATTATCATTTTTAAAAGGACGTGAAAAATTCACCGGATATGAAATTCATTCGCTGATTGAATATGATGGGGAATAGGAAAATTATTTTTAAGCATTTTTAAAAATGATTATTGATTATAGAAAAATAGTAGCATTGATATCATTGTTCTTTATTTCAATATCATGTTGCAAATTATGGGGTGATCAAAAGCTAGGAAGTAATCTATCAGTAATTGATGGTGATCGCAAAGAAGATAGAATAATAGTCTATTGTTCTAATTATGAATTTGGATGTTGCCATGGTGGATCTTATGTTTTACCAACTTATGAAAGGCATATGTTGGACGGTAAATACAATGAGTACGTTGAAATAGCAAAATCAAATGATAAATGGATTATAGCTAAAACATTCCAAATTGATAAAATAAGAATAACTATTGGATCATTGATAAAATATTTGATGCTGAATTAATTAATAATGATACGACCGATTTTGATAGCATAATTCAGGCAAATGTATTGGGACCTTTTGAGTATCATGCATTTATTGAAAAAGGTAATGATTTAGATATTGAATTGAAATTTGAGTAGAATATTAAAAGCTATTCTTTTTCTTTCCACCCAAGCGAAGCAATAACAACAACAAATTCACCCTTAACAGTTTTTGATTCCATTTCATCAATAAGTTGGGAAGGAAATCCACGCCAGTATTCCTCAAATTTTTTTGTGAGCTCACGGCATACAACTACAAACCGTTCCGGCATGTATTCGGATAATTCATTTAAAAGCTTTTCAATTCTATAAACTGATTCGTACAAAATAATAGTTCTTTTTTCTTCTGCTAATTCTTTTAGTTTTTTCTGCCGTCCTTTTTTTTGTGGAATGAACCCTTCAAAAACAAATGATTCTGTCGGCAAACCGGAAATGCTCAAAGCCAATATTGCAGCATTTGGGCCGGGTATTCCTACTACTTCTATAAATTCATTTATCGCAGTGTTCACCAACCTAATCCCGGGATCGGATATTCCCGGTGTTCCTGCATCGGAGACAAGGGCACACGATTCACCCTTTTTAATTCTTTCAATCACGTAACCAATTTTTTTTGTTTCGCTTTTCGCATTAAATGAAATTAACTCTTTGGTAATTTTTAGATGTTTCAAAAGGTTACCGGTCACCCGTGTATCTTCACAGCAAATAAAATCTACTTCGCTAAGTGTGTCTGCAATCCTTTTGGAAATATCGCCGAGGTTACCGATTGGGGTTGCAACAATGTATAATTTGTTTTTCATAATTTCTTATTTTAACAAAAAATTCTCAGAAACTACTAATGTCATGTCGAGCGGAGTCGAGACATCAAGATTGATTCACATTTCAACTACGCTCAATGTAGCACGACAAATTTTGTTGTAATTTTTTTTAAGTTTCTAAAAATAATTTAAAGAAATTAAATTTTACCACGAAATCCATTTTTTAATTGCAGATTAATTTTAAATATGTTACACTTTGTGTAACAGTTTGAATTTTCTATGTCGGCATCTACAAAATTATCTAATTCAGTCAAGGCTCTTTGCTTTTTAGCAGAGACATTTCCAGAACCACAAAGCAGTGTATCAATTTCAGAAAAGATTGGTGTTAACGCTTCAAAACTACGCAAGCTATTATCTTTATTGGCCAAAAATGATATCGTAGAAAGTGTGAAAGGTACCAACGGGGGGTTTATCCTTAAAAAATCTCCAAAGAAAATCCACCTACAGGAAATCTACTGTTCTATTGAAGACCGAAAAGCTTTTCATTTACATGTAAACAAAGAAAACGGCCATTCGGTTGATACCACTCAAAAATTTAACGATTACTTTTTAGGACTGTTTGCGGATGTGCAGGTTGATATAGAAAAAAAAATGATGAAAATAAGTTTAAACTCAATACTTGAACAAGTTGGGATTTTTTCAGCATATAATAAATGAAAATAGAAAAGAATAAGAGGTGAAAATGGAATTCTTAAAACAATTAGGAATTAAAGAAAAAAATTTTGGCGCTTCTACAGGATTAAAATGGTATGGCTCAGAAAAAGGTGACGAATTAAAAGTATACTCGCCAATTAATGGTAAATATATTGCGAGCGTGTTTCAAGCAAGTGAAAAAGATTATGAAAGAGTAGTCGCTAAATCTCACGAAGCTTTTTTGAAATGGAGAAAAATACCTGCTCCTCAAAGAGGTGAGGTTGTAAGAGCAATCGGAAATGAATTAAGAAAATATAAAGAACCTCTAGGCAAATTGGTTACTTATGAAATGGGTAAATCTTTGCAGGAAGGTTTAGGCGAAGTTCAAGAAATGATTGACATTTGTGATTTCGCTGTTGGCCAATCACGTCAGCTTTATGGTTTCACAATGCACTCTGAAAGGCCGTCACACAGAATGTACGATCAGTATCATCCGCTTGGCGTAGTCGGAACAATTTCTGCGTTTAACTTCCCGGTTGCTGTGTGGTCTTGGAACGCAATGATTGCGGCTGTTTGCGGTGACTCAAACTTATGGAAGCCATCTTCAAAAGTACCTTTAACTGCTATTGCTGTCCAAAACATCTTGGCCGGTGTTATCAAAGAATATAAATTGCCTGAAGGTTTATTCTCATTGGTTATCGGTAGAGGACGAACAGTTGGTGAAAGAATGTTAAATGACAAACGTGTTCCTTTAGTTTCGATAACCGGTTCAACAGAAGTTGGCAGACATGCTGCACAAGTTATCGCAAAAAGATTCGGAAAATACATTCTTGAACTTGGCGGCAACAACGCGATTATTTTGACTCCGGAATCAGATCTTAAAATGGCTATTCCAGCAATTGTGTTTGGTGCTGTAGGTACTGCCGGACAAAGATGTACTTCAACAAGAAGATTGATAATCCACGAATCAATTTATGACAAAGTAAAACAAGCATTATTGAAGGCTTATAAAACTGTTGTTATTGGCGATCCGATGAAACAAAAAAATCACATGGGCCCATTAATTGACAAAGGTGCTGTAGAAGATTTCAAAGCTGCTTTAGTGAGAGTAAAAGAAGAAGGCGGTAAAGTATTATTCGGTGGTAAAGTGCTTTCCGGTAAAGGTTACGGAAGCGGCTGCTATGTTACACCTACAATTGTTGAAGCAGAAAACCATTATGAAATTGTACAAGAAGAAACATTCGCACCAATTTTATATTTGATTAAATATAAAGGTGAAGTTGATAATGCAATTGAAATCCACAACAATGTTGTTCAAGGATTATCATCTGCAATCTTCACAAATAACATGCGTGAAGCAGAAACATTCCTTTCACACTGGGGCTCAGACTGTGGTATCGCGAATGTGAATATCGGTACATCCGGTGCAGAAATCGGGGGTGCATTCGGCGGCGAAAAAGAAACCGGCGGTGGTCGCGAATCCGGTTCAGACGCTTGGAAAGCATACATGAGAAGACAAACTAATACTTTGAATTTTAGTACAGAGTTGCCATTAGCTCAAGGTATTAAATTCGATATCTAAAATTATTTGTTAATCTCTGTGTCTTAGTGTCTCTGTGGTTTTCTTTTCACCACAAAGCCACAAAGGCACGGAGGAATTTATCCACGGGGAAATTATGAAAAAAGTAATCGGCATCAGAAAAGAAGATAAAAACATTTGGGAAAGAAGAGTTCCTATTATTCCTGAACATGTCAAAAAATTAAAAGAGGAATTCGGAATTCATTCAGTTGTTGAACCTTTTGAAAGAAGAGCTTTCTCACATGAAGAATACATTGACGCTGGAGCTGAGATAAACTCAGACTTAAGTGAATGCCCGGTTATTTTTGCCGTGAAAGAAATTCCGACAAAATTGTTGATGGCTGACAAAACATACATCTATTTTTCGCATACCATAAAAGGTCAAGATTACAACATGGGTATGCTGCAAAAATTGATGGATTTGAAGTGCACATTGATTGACTATGAAACAATAACAAATGAGCAGGGAAGAAGATTAGTTTTCTTTGGTAAATTTGCGGGACTTGCCGGGATGATTGACGCACTTTGGGGATTTGGCCAAAGACTGAAAAATCTTGGCTATGAAACACCTTTCTT
>JANQIV010000105.1 GCA_028282005.1 Melioribacteraceae bacterium
ATGATGGTTGTTCGATTAAATTCGTTTGCTAAATGTCAATCAGCAATGCGTTATGAAACTTGCAAACTTATGATCGATATGCTCAACAACTTTGTTACACCTTGGGTACTCGAAGAAGGCTCTGTCGGTGCAAGCGGCGACCTTGTTCCTTTATCAATGATCGCTGCGGTATTGATCGGTTTGCCTGAAGCAAAAGCATTTGTCACAGATGAAAACTATTGCAAGAAAAGCAAAGTTGAAAAAGAGAAATTTATTTTAAGTCCGATAAGTGCGAAAGGAGCTTTGAAGAAAAGAGGATTAAAGCCGATCCAGCTTGGTCCGAAAGAAGCAATGGGTTTAACTAACGGTACAAATTTAATTACAGCGTTTGCAGTGTTTGCTTTGCGCGATGCTGAAAATTTGTTAGCAAACGCATCACTGTCCGCAGCAATGTCTTTGGAAGCTATTAGAGGTGAAACAGATGCTTTTGCCGACATCATTTATAAAAACCGTCCCCATCCCGGACAGATAAAAATTGCTAAAGAAATGAAGTCTTTACTGAAAGGCTCAAAGAGATGCTCACGTACTGCACAGATGGATATTTTCATAAACCGTGATCACGATCCTCTCGATTACGATGACAAGATTAAAGAGCTAAAACAAAAATTAACAGAAGCGATTGACCAAATCACTGCTGAAAAATTCAAAGAAACAGTAAAGAAATGCAAAGAGAAAATTCTTCAGTACATTGATAAAAGAGAATTTGAAAAAGCAATGGACGTTGTTGCACATGAATTGAAAAAAGATGTTCGTGATAATTTCTTAGCAAAAGTTATATCGCTAAAAGAATACGAAAGAATAAATAGAAAAATCAGAAGGTTGCTTGCTGTATTCCCATTTGACGAAAGAGTACAGGATAGATACAGCTACCGTGCAGTACCACAAATTCACGGTGCAACTTACGAAGCGATAATCCAATTTAGAGAAAGCTTAGAAATTGAAATCAACTCTGTAACTGATAACCCGTTATTCGAATTCAAGAAAGACGGAATTAAAGCATATAGTGGAGCAAACTTCCACGGACAACCGATGGCGGTGATGGTTGACTATTTAAAAATAGCAATGACTTCAATGGGGTTGTGTACCGACAAACGTGTTTTCTCTTTATTGAGCAACCACTTAAATTATGGACTTCCGGCCGACCTCGCATACGATTCGGCTAATGCCGACGGTGGTTTGATGATTGCGCAATATGCCGGAGCTGCACGCGCAGCGGAAAGTAGAATACTTTCAAATCCGGCTTCTGTTATGTCAATTTCTACTGCAGCAAATCAAGAGGATATTGTTTCAATGGGCAGCTTAGGTGTTGTGCATCTTAAAAAAGTAATTGAGAATATTCAGAAGATAGTTGGTATAGAATTGCTTTGTACCGTCCGTGCGATTCAGCTTACTTACAGCAACTTACCTGAAAAATTAAGAGCGCTCGGCAAAGGTACTTCAAAAATTTATGAGAATGTGTCTGAGCTTTTAGGTCCGGTTGGTGAAGATAGATATTTAAGAACCGACATGGAAAAAGTGATTGATCTTGTTAAGTCTGGTGAGCTAGTTAACGAACTTAAGAGCACTTTTTAAAAATTAATCGCCGAACAGATCACGAAGTTTTGAGTAGTATCTTCTACTGATTACAAATGGTTCACTTTCACCCTTTAACTTAGCCATGTAACCTTGGTTGAACCATTTTTCAACTTTTTCGATCTGTTCAATATTTACAATATGCCCTCTATGTATTCTGACGAAAAAATTGGCGGGTAGATTATCTTCCCACTCATTTAATGATTTTGAAATGATTAATTTTTCGCCTGAGGTGAGTTTTACCCTTGTGTACTTTGCATCGGCAGTAATATAAATGATGTCGTTTATTTTGATAAACTTAGGAACACCGTTAACCTTTATAAGAATGTGTTCGTTATAGTTTAATTCTTTGTTAGGTTTTTCTTCTACCTTTCTGGAATATTCTTTTATTAATTTTCTTCTTTTGTTTAATTGTACATCAATAGTAGCTGACAATTCATCAATATTGAAAGGCTTAGTTAAATAATCATCTGCACCAAGCTCCATCCCTTTTCTAAAATCTTTTCTATCCGACTGCGACGTTAAAAATATAAACGGAACTATCTCGGTGACCTCATTTCTGGCAAGTTTCTCCTTTAATTCAAACCCGTTCATTTCCGGCATGTTTACATCGGAGATTATTAAATCTGGAATAATTTTTTGTGTAAGCTCAAGTCCTTGTTTGCCGTCTTCAGCAGTAATCACTGTGTACTTTTGTAACTCAAGAAAATCTCTAATCATTTTTCTTATTTCTAAATCGTCTTCAATAATTAAAATAGTGTTCATAAATATCCTTTGGTGTTGATTTTCCGAAAACCATCAAAGCAATTAATTATTTATTTAAATATCATCAATCTTTATAAAAATAAAAATTTAATTCAATCTTATTCTAGTAGTTTAATTTTTTTCAAAATTGTTATAAATTCTTTTGCTTTATTAAATATATAATATTTAGGATTATGTGATGGAGAATTTGGATAAAGTTGGACTAATAAAATTATTGGATGATTTTTCCGCAAAGCTAAACAGGATATCATCTCTTGAACAACTTGCCAAAACTGTTGATGAAATCCTTGAAGAAATAATTAAAGTAGAATACACTGCTGTTTACATTTATGATTTCAATGAAGAAAAATTAAAATTGTTTTTAGCGAAAGGATTCACCGAAGAAGAAAAAATTGAAGCTGAAAAAACTGCTATGCTGCGGCATCCCGGAATAGTATTTAATGAAAAGAAATCCATTGTTGTTTCGAATACTTCTGAAAATAATAAGTATGGAATTGTAGAAAGCGAAAGAAGTTTTAAAGGAGTATCAAGAGCATTTGTGCCGGTAATGAATGGAAATGAAGCTGTTGGTGTTTTTGGGTTAGTTAGTTCAGAGGAAAATAAATTTAATGATGAGCATGTTGCAGTGTTATCTTTTGTAGGAAATATGGCGGGAGTAGTTTATAAAAAACTTTCAGAATCTAATCTGCACAAGGAAACAAGAGAAAGATTAAAACTTCATGATAAAGCATTGGAATCCAGTAACAACGGAATTGTAATAGCTGATGCCACAAAACCCGATAATCCGATTATTTATGTTAACAAGGCTTTCGAAGATATTACCGGTTATTCATACGATGAAGTTATTGGAACTAATTGTAGATTCTTACAAGGTGATGAAAAAAACCAACATGGTTTGGAGGTGTTGAGAAATTCTTTAAAAAATGAAATTCCTTGTAATGTTACATTAAGAAATTATAAAAAAAACGGGCAAGTTTTTTGGAATGAATTAAGCCTCTCTCCTATTAAAAATAATGAAGGAATAACAACTCACTATATCGGAATACAAAATGATATAACACTCAGAAAGAATACCGAACTCGGGCTTGAGGAGGCAACAAAAAGACTTGGTTTGCTGATAAGAAACCTTAACGACGGTATTTTGGTGGAGGATCAGTACAGGAAGATAGTTCTTGTAAATGATGAGTTTTTAAAGTTATTCAAAATTCCTGTTCCGGCAGTGGATATGATTGGATTTGATTGTGTTGAAGCCAGTGAGGCGGCTAAAGTTTTTTTCAAAGATGAAGAAGAGTTTTTAAGAAGAGTAGATGAAATTATAAAAGAAAAGGAAACAGTTAGTAATGAAGAGTTGCTTCTAAAAGACGGATCAGTATTTGAACGTAGTTATATCCCGATTTTTATTCATGATAATTACAGAGGGCACCTTTGGCAGTATCGCGATGTAACTTTACAAAGGCAAGCCCAAGTAGAGGTCAAAAGGCTCAAAGCATTTTATCAACAGGTATTGAGTGACTTACCTGG
>JANQIV010000113.1 GCA_028282005.1 Melioribacteraceae bacterium
TCCTTAGGTGCAATAAGTACTAATGAAACAACTTATTACAGCGATTTCGATTCAAAGGATTTTACAAAGTATCGTAAGAATTATGATAAACTCAGAAAATCCTATTTCGAATTTCTTAAATCTCCCGACAAAAGAAGAAAAAATGTAACAGATCAAATATTTCGAAAAAATTCTTCCGGTGCAGTTTGCAGAACCCATTTCAAAGTTAACTCTTATACGGGAATATGTACACCCGGCACAAGGGTTTTTGTAACCATTAACGGGCAGTATCATATCTGCGAAAGAATTAACGAATTTTTCCCGGTAGGAGACTGTGATAACGGATTGGACTTTAAGAAAATATATAATATTAGAAAAGATTACCACAATCAGGTAATTAAAAAAAACAAATGCAACTTGTGTACGGCAAGGCATTCATGCCCGGTGTGCTTTGTTGTTTTTGCACAAGAAGGAAAATTTGAGCCCGGAAACAAGTGTGAAAATATTAGGGCAAACTTTAAGAAAGACCTTATAGATGCTTATTCGGCTTACGAATTAAATCCGATGGTTGTTAATAAATTTTACCCGGAGCCTTCATATATCGAGCTCCAGTGAAAGATTGGGGGGAGGGTTTTTTAACAACATTAAAAAAGGAGTTAGTTATGTTTACCGAAATAACAGGCAATGCCGATTTGTACGAAAAAGCAGCTTGCAGATGTACCGTTATTTGCAGGCAAAGTTGTTTTGATGCTTGCATGTGGGAAATACCTTCATTCATGGTTCAAGCAGACGATATGATTGCTATTATTGCTGATGAACAAGCGTTCCAAAACTGAGTTAAGAAATGATTTATTAGTGTAACACAGTTCTCACAAGCTCTGTTAGTGTGTTACAAAATGTTAAGTAATTACTGAATTAAGAGAGGAAAAGTAATTTCCTATTAAGCAGTAGAAGTATTATTTACGGATGATTAACTAATTAATCAAAAAACCTCTCCCCTAAAAAAAGAGGTTATGCACGAACGTTTAATTTGGTTTGCACGGCATTTATGTAATCTTTATGAACTGTTTACTGAACGTATTTTACATTTTTATTGTATTTATCGTTTTAAATAGCCAATGCTTCATTTTAAGTCATTATTTCTTCAACACAAATAAAATTATTAGCGTAGATCTTGCTTTCTCAAAAAATCACTCCATCACTTTGTGTTTTCTATTCATTCCTTTAATTCAAAAATAACTTTATAGTCCGTTATGCCATACTGATGCTGAATAGGGATATTAACAATTATCGGCAGTTGATCTATTGGTATTTTGTTATCATCATAACCAAATAATAAATATGAACCGTTTGAACCATCGACGTCTGGCGGAAATACTGTAATGTTATAAGAAAACTCCATCCAACTTGGAATATTCGATTCGTCAAATTGGCAATGGAGGGTATCTCTAATTCCGTTGTTATAGAAAAAGCTTTGCATGCCTACGAAATTAATACTTGTATCTACATTTATTATTGACTCGTATTCATTGAAATTCCAGTAATAGAAAACTCTTACTTCAATTGAATCTTTATAATTATTCTCATCTATCGTGGTTTGACCTGTTATTACTTGTCCAATAGAATCATTTATTCTTGGTATGATACGGTATTGTCCAGATTCAAGATTCTTGAATAGTGCAAGGCCGTTTATATCAGTAGTGGCTGTACTCTTTGTTTCAAAGCTTGATTCATTTTCATTCAATTTTTGAAGATCAATTATAACATGATCACGTGGTGTTTCATCTGAAAAAGATACTTTTGTTTTAACAAGTACTTCGCCTAAATTTTTATCGTCTGTTGACACACCATCAT
>JANQIV010000120.1 GCA_028282005.1 Melioribacteraceae bacterium
GTCTACTATTTCAAATGCTTCATGAGCCGTACTGTCAATGGCCATGTACCTTTCAAAAATCTTGACTGATGTATCCCGTCTTGCGTTAAACGGAGAAGGAATATCTTGGAGCTTAATGTAGTCAGAGACAGTTCCGGAATTACAATCATCAGAAATTATTTTCGGATCTCCCAATTCCAATATCGAATCTTTACAAAAATTCACTTTTGCAATATCACCATTTTGAGGTTTATGAAATTCTTCAATCGGCATTTCAACCTCTTCGTAAACTCCTTTCATAAACATAGCCCAAATTGGCAATGCTGCTCTTGAGCCTTGACCGTAGTTGCCAGTAAAAGCGATACGACGATCATCAAAACCAACCCACACACCGGCTGCAAGTTGTGGTGTAAATCCAACAAACCAAGCATCCCCATAAGCTTGCGTAGTTCCGGTTTTTCCAGCTGCCGGTCTATTAAAGTAAGTTCTTACTCTTGTGCCTGATCCCCTGTTAACAACATCCTGCATCATATCTGTAATTAGGAATGCTGTCTCAGCAGAAATAGCTTCCTGTGTTTCCGGGAAAAAATTATTGATTACAATTCCGTCTTTATCTTCAATTCTTAAAATGGAAATAGGCTCATTATAAATTCCTCTATTTGCAATTGTTGCATATGCCGATGTTATTTCAAGCGGAGAAACTTCGGCAGTTCCAAGTGAAATTGAAGGTACTAAATCTAGTTTAGTTTTGATACCCATTTTTTGAGCATACCTGCCAATTTTCCAAAGTTCAATATGCCCTTCAATTATTAATCTGGCACTAACTAAGTTGATTGAATGGCGCAATGCTTCACGCATAGTCATAAATCCGCTCGTAGTTTTTGTAAAGTTTTTCGGTTCCCATCCTTCATAGTTGAAAGGCTGATTTAAAACAGGATATGCAGGATAAAGACCGTTATCTAAAGCTACGATATAAACAATTGGTTTAAATGACGATCCAGGCTGACGGGTAATTTGCGTGGCGTGATTCAATCCGTAGGCAAATTCAAGATCCCTTCCACCCACCATGGCTTTTATCTGCCCATTGGTGTTATCCAAAGCAACAAAGCCAACTTCAATAGTCTGAGCTATTTGCTGCACAGAATCCACAAACGCAACGTTCTTTTTTAATCTTTCGTAAATAGCTTTCTTCTCTTCTGCTGTTTCAGCTTGCTTATACTCTTCCCTTCTTCTTATTGCCACATCTATGTGATCATTCAATAATTCTCTATTTTTATTCCAATTCCATCTTTTGTCAAAAATAGTCTGAAATTCATCCAGGTGTGTTTTAACAGATTCATTTGCAATTCTCTGCATTCTGGTATCGAGTGAAGTATAAATAGATAAACCATCTTCGTAAATATCGAAGTTGTACTGATCACTTAATTCTTCCATTTCCTGGCGAATATGTTCAACAAAATGCGGGGCAAGTGAACTTTTAAATCGTGCTTTAATTCTATCAAGAGAAAGTTTAATTGGTTCTTCTTTTAGTTGTTGATATTCTTCACCGCTTAAATGCCCGGTCTGGGTCATGTTGTACATTACTATATTTCTGCGCTGAATTGCATTATTGTATCTTTTAACAGGATCATACCAAACAGAAGATTTAAGTAAAGCAACAAACAATGAAGCTTCCGGGATTGTTAAGTCTTGAACACGTTTATCAAAATAAACATCTGCAGCACTTGCAATTCCGTATGCTCCTTTTCCGAAATATGATTCATTTAAGTACATTTCCAGAATTTCATTTTTGGTATATGATTTTTCCAACTGAACTGCTGTGATCCATTCGCGCAGTTTTCTTACAATTGTATCATAAATATTTTCGTCCGGAGTTTTAAGGGCATAAATGTTTTTTGCAAGTTGCTGAGTTAAAGTACTAGCACCTTCCCTTTTAAACATAAAAACATTTTTGACCATCGCCTTAAAAAATCTTTCAAGATCGACGCCCCAATGATCATAAAATTTTCTGTCTTCAGTAGCAATAAGTGCATTAATAAAATGTTTAGGAATACTATCTATCGATGTTTCAACTCTTGCTTGTCTAAAGAAACTACCAATCTCGACACCATCGGCGCTATAAACTTTACTGGCTAATCTTTGCTTCGGATTTTCAAGTTGTTCAAATGTTGGCAATCCTTCTGTAACGTGTTGGAAAAACAGAAAAGCTGCAGTAAATAAAACTATGAATAGAAAAGCTAATATTGATAAAAATATTTTTTTCGCTTTCGAAGGTTTCTTTTTCGTTTTTTGATTCTTTTCTTTCATCCTATTTCCATTCGATAATATCGAATTTTTGATCTTCAAATTTTCCGTAGCAAGGTTTGCTTAACCAAGTACCAAGATTTATATAATAACCGTCTTTGTATTTTTTTTCTGCAAGATTGTGCGAGTGCCCGAATAAAACATAATCAAAACCATTATCAATTTTTTCTTTTGCTGTTTCAAAAAGCCAATCATTCTCGCCGTAATCTTTTTGCTTTGTGTAATCCCGACTTTTCTTACTGGAAGTACTCGCAATTTTTATTCCCAGATCAGGGTGAATCATTGAATAAAGCCTTTGTGTAATTGGATTACGCAAAACTTTTTTTAGAATTTTATAACCAGTATCATTTTTTACTAGCCCGTCGCCATGCCCCAAAAAAAACTTTTTATTATTTATGTCAACCTCAATTGGATCATGATAAAGTTTTGTACCAATATGTTTTTCAAAAAAATCAACATGTAGAAAATCATGATTACCAATAATATAGTGAATATTTGTTCCGGCATTGACAAGTTCTGCCATTGCATTAAAAGTTCTAAAATATCCTTTCTGAAAAACTCTTTTATATTCAAACCAGTAATCAAAAAGATCACCAAGAATATAAAGATCAGAAATTTTTTTCTCAGAAAATTTCAAAAACTTCACGAACAGTAATTCTTTTTCTAATTCTTTTTCAGGCGATTCTAAACCAAGGTGAAGGTCTGAAATAAAAAAAACTGTTTTAGTCAATTGAGAAACTATATTAATTTAATAAGGCAAATTTATAAATAATCTTTTGAATTTATAAGCATTGAATTGAATTTAACGATTTTTTATTCTGCTACCTCGAGTTGTATGATATTTGACAACAACCATACGTTTGGATCTAATTCAATGCTTTTTGGTTCTTCTTTTAGCTTAAATGAAATAACCGTATCAGTATTACTAATATTAAAATTATAAATCTCTTTATTTATTTTCACATCCAATGGGAAATGGAATTCCTTGTATTTGTATTGTTTCTGTACTAAAGTTAATTCTGCCGCAAAACCATCATTTTCTTTTACGTAATCAAATTTATATTTTATATCTGGAATACCCATCCCGTTAAATACCCATTGGTCAAAAAATTTAGTCAAATTTTTTTGCGAAATCTTTTCAACAACCTTTTTGAAATCCAATGTGGATGCATTTTTATACTTGTAAGTCTCATAATAGTTCCGGAGGATTTCGAAAAAAACATCATCTCCTAATTCCCTTCTCAGCATATGCAATACCCAAGCACCTTTTCTGTAGACTGTTGAACCAAACAGACTACCTTGGGGATCGTAAAGAGTAGTGTGCTCATAATAGCCGAAATAATTTTGCATGTATCTTTGCAAAGCCTCTTTACCGTCGCGATGCTCAAAATAAAGCGCTTCTGAATAGGTAGCAAATCCTTCGTTTAACCATATGTCTTTCCATGTTTTCGGTCCTATTGCATTACCCCACCACTGATGAGCAAGTTCATGGATGATAACATATTCAAAACGCTTATTACCAGTAAACATAGTATAGCCAAACCCAGATATAGTCTGGTGTTCCATTGCACCACCACCCCACATAAATTCAACTACACCGTATTTATCATTTACAAAAGGATATTCCCCAAAAAGATCACTAAAAAATTCTAAATACTGAACTTGTTCTTCAAAATCGATTTTAGCTTTTTCGAGATGGTCTTCAAAAACGTAATAATTGATATCCATTTCATAATCATCAGCAATGTAAGTCTGGTTAAATTCCTTATACTTAGCAGAGTTTATACAAATTAAATAAGTTGAAATTTGGTAATCAGAAGACCAGTGAAATGTTCGTTTATCAAATTTAGTCGAAACCGAATCTAAAACACCATTCGAAACTGACGTTAAACTACTATCTGCGGTAATGCTTATGTGCATTGTGGCTTTGTCATCAGGCAAATCATTGCACGGGAACCAAGTAGATGCATAATTAGGTTCATTCAGAGTAAAGATCACTGGATCAGAATTATACTCATCAAAGTTGAATGAGCCGAAGCCAAGTCTTTTTGGCGTTCCTTCATATTTCACTTTTATTTTATAGCTTTTCTCTTTATCTGCATTGTCGATTACTAAAGTCGTATTGTGATGCTCGAAATTTACCTCTTTGCCTTCCAGTTCAACTTTATGGATTTTCATATTGTCATGAAAATTTAAGTAGATTTTTTCTTCAGGCGAAGTTGTAAACTCCCCTTTAATTTCAACTTCCCCAAATATCAGTTCATTTTGATAATCTAATTCGATGGCAATGTTATAATGCTTAACATCCAAGTTGAATTGTTCTTCATGGAAATAATTTGCGAATTGATCAGGGTAATTTTCATTAATTTGCTTAAAGAAACTTCGAACTTTTGTATCGGCTTTTGAAATGTTTTCAAGTGGTATTCTTAAAAGAAAAATTCCGACTAATAACAAAGTAAAAGCGAGAAATAATATGAAAAAAGATTTTCTGTACTTGCTTTTCATAATTCTAATTTTATATTAATAATTTTACTTAAGAATCCTAAAATTAATAATTTCTTTAATTGTTGGTCAAACTATATTTAAATATATTCCATAACACAATCAAGGAAAGAATATGCCATTTATAGGTTCATCACTTATTCGAGAAACTCTTACCATGATACTCGCCGGCGGACTTGGCGAAAGGCTAAAACCTTTAACAGAATTTAGAACTAAACCTTCAGTACCATTCGGCGGGAAATACCGAATAATTGATTTTGCTTTATCAAATTGCCTAAACTCAGGATTGAGAAAAATTTATGTTTTAACTCAGTACAAGTCAGATTCGCTTAATCAGCATATTTATGAAGCATGGAACATATTCAATCCTGAACTTAATGAATTTATTTACTCTGTTCCACCACAGCAAAAAAGAAGCAACAATTGGTATTTAGGAACCGCCAATGCAATTTATCAAAATATAAATTTGATAAAAGCAAACGTTCAAAAGTGGACTATTCTGCTTTCCGGTGATCACATTTATAAAATGGACTATTTGAAAATGCTTCAGTATCACATTGAAAAAGATGCTGACCTTTCTATTGCAAGTTTGTTTGTTCCAAAGTCGCAGGCTAGCAGATTTGGTGTATTGCAAATTGATGATAAATATCGAGTGCAATCATTTATTGAAAAACCAAAAGATCCGCCTGAAGCACCGGACAGACCAGGTTATTCCTTTGTTAATATGGGTATTTACATTTTCAAATCTCAAGTATTAATTGATGTACTTGAAGAAATGGAAGCTAAAAAGATTGACAGTACTGACTTTGGGAAAAATGTAATCCCTTACATGCTAAAAAATAAATTTAATTTACGTGCTTATAGATTTGAAGATGAAAACAAAAAAGACGAGCCTTACTGGGTTGATGTTGGAACAATAGATAGCTACTACGCTGCTAGTATGGACTTAATCAGTGTTCAACCAATGTTCAATTTATATGATGAAGGTTGGCCAATGAGAACAAAACCTTTACAATCTCCGCCAGCTAAAACACTATCGCACGAAGGAGAAAGAGTAGGAAGGGTATTTAATTCGGTAGTTTCTGACGGAACTATTGTTTCTGGTGGATTAGTTGAAAGGTCAATTCTCGGCCCAAGTGTCAGAGTAAATAGTTACACCTACATTACTGACTCAATCATCTTTGATGGATGTAATATTGGCCGTCATGCAAGAATTAGAAGAGCAATTATTGATAAAAATGTAAGCGTGCCGGAAGGTTTTGAAATCGGTTTTGATCCGGATCAAGATAAAAAAAGATTCAAAGTTACCGAGACTGGAATAGTTGTTATTCCAAAAAATTATGTTTTTTAATTTAAATTTGGAATTTAACAAAAAGGGCTGAAACTTTTCAGCCCTTTTTTATTTTAAAGAAAATGAAAGTTATATTTGTTCACCATATTAAATACGTTTGATGAACGAGATAATAAAATCGAAATTACAAAACTTACCGACTGACCCAGGAGTTTATCAATTCAAAGATAAAAACGGGAAAGTAATTTACGTGGGCAAAGCTAAAAACCTACGTAACAGAGTTAGAACGTATTTTCAGAATTCAATAGACTCTCCCAAAACAGCAGTGCTTGTTCAAAAAGTTGAAGACTTTGAATTAATTATTACCGAAAGTGAAGTTGAAGCTTTAGTACTTGAAAATAATTTGATAAAAGACAAAAAGCCACGCTACAACATAAATCTTAAAGACGACAAATCTTTCCCGTACATTCGTGTTACTAACGAACCATTTCCGCAAATATTTCCGACAAGAAATGTAGTTAAAGACGGCTCAAAATATTTTGGCCCTTACACGGATGTCAAAAACATGCGCAATTCATTGAGACTGATCAATAAAATATTTAAAATCAGAAGCTGCAAATTTTTTATTGACGATGAAGCAATAGAAAAGGAAAAAATAAAGCTCTGTCTGGATTACCACATTAAAAAATGTGAAGGGCCTTGTGAAGGTTTGCAATCACAAGAAGACTATAACAAAATGGTTAAACAAGTAATAAAATTATTACGCGGCAAAACCGATGAATTGTTAAAAGATTTTGAAAACGAAATGCAATCTGCATCCGAAAATATGGCATTTGAAAAAGCAGCCGAAATAAGGGATAAAATTGAGCAACTAAAAGTTTATAACGCTAAACATACTGTGGTTACTACAGATTTTGAAGATAAAGATATTATTACTGCAGCATCCGAAGGAAAAGATGTGGCGGCAACAATTTTAAACATCCGTGATGGCAAGCTTGTCGGCAAAAAAACGTTTAATATGAGTTCGGAAAATAGTGATGAATTACCAACACTTTATTCATCAATAATAAAATTCTATTATAGCGAATATGTTGAAGTCCCAAAAGAAATTGTAGTTGAAACAGAACCGGACGATAGTGAGTCGCTGAAAAGTTGGCTTGATTCCAAATCGGATTACAAAACAAAATTTGTAATTCCTCAACGAGCAAGTGAAGCAAAATCTTTGGTAAATATGTGTAAACAAAATGCAATCCTACAGCTTAAAGAAATTCAATTGCAAAGAATGAAACGCGAAGGCAATGTACCGTACATTTTATCGGCACTAAAGCGGGATCTACATCTAAAAAATATTCCGACAAAAATTGAGTGCTTCGATATTTCTAACCTGCAAGGGACTGACACTGTTGCAAGTTTAGTTGTATTTGTAGATGGCAAACCGAAAAAGAGTTTGTACAGAAAATTTATAATTAATAGCGTTGAAGGGCCCGACGATTTTGCAAGTATGATGGAAGTAATTGAAAGAAGATATAAGAGATTGAACCAAGAAAATGAAGAATGGCCGGATTTAATTATGGTTGATGGTGGTAAAGGCCAGTTATCAAGCGCAATAAAAATACTAGATAACCTTGCACGAGATGAGTATGAAATTATTGGTTTAGCAAAAAGATTAGAAGAAGTATTCTTAAGAGGAATAAGTGAACCGCAGTCAATTCCTAAAACATCTTCCAGTTTGAAATTGCTTCAGCACATTAGGGATGAAGCCCATCGCTTTGCAATTACTTTCCACAGATCCCGAAGGGATAAAAGAACTTTCACTTCTGAACTTTTGGAAATAAAAGGAATTGGGAAAACTATTTCTGAAAAGTTATTGAAAAGCTTTAACAGTATTGAAGATATAAAAGCCGCTGATGAAGAAAAAATTGCCGAAGTAATTGGAGCAGCAAAGGCTAAAATAATCAAAGATTACTTTGACAATTCCAATGAAAATTAATCTACCCTAACTATCGGCAGCTTTTTGCCAAACATCCAAAGAAAACTAAAGAGTACACTAAATATCAAAGCTATCGAAATATATGGGCTCATTCCATATGCAGTAGGGATATCTCCCAACAACATACAAACTACTCCAACTAAAATAGCATAAGGTAATTGTGTATTTACGTGATCAATATGATTACACTTTGAAGCCATTGAACTAAGGATAGTTGTATCTGCTATCGGTGAGCAATGATCCCCGAAGACCGAACCGGCTAAAACACTGCTTTCTGTACCAATTAAAATTAGGGTAATATCATCCATATTATACCCGCCGGCAACACTCAATTTAAATGAAAGCGGAATTACCAATGGCATTATAATTGCCATTGTCCCCCAGCTTGTACCCGTTGAAAAACTTATGAATGCGCAGAAAATAAAGACTATGAGCGGAAACAGACGCGGATTAATAGTATCACTCAAAATAGAGATAAGATAGTCTGCAGTATGAAGGTCATTTGTAACGTTACTAATGGACCATGCAAAAACCAAAATAATGCAAGCGAAAAGCATAGACTGAACACCCTTTGTCCATGCGCTTACTGATTCATTCAATTTTAATAGCTTTTGAGAAACAGACATTATAATTGCAACTAAACACGCACCAAAACTTGCCCAAAGTATTGAAGAAAAAGAGTCGGAGTTATTAATTATTTCTCTCAAAGTATAATTGTTTATTCCCTGCTCTTCTAATGAACTAATTCCTGTAAATACTAATCCGGCTAATGTACCAAATAAAATAATCCCTATTGGCACAGCACCATTAATCCATCTCGCATTCTCTGTTCTGTATTCAATAAAATCTTCATTAGCGCTTTTATCTGCTTCGCTTCTTTCAAATACTTGTCCGGTAGTTCGTGATCTATACTCTGCTTTATACATAGGCCCAAAATCTCTACGCATGTATGACGTTAAGAAAACAAAAAATAAAGCGGCAATAGGGTAAAATCTATAAGGGATAGTATTAAGTAGCAGTTCGTAGGCATTCATGTCAAAACCAATTGATTTCAAACCTGAATCAATAAGTCCAACTTCAAATCCAATCCATGAGCTGATAATAAAAACACTTGCCATAGGAGCGGCAGTAGAATCAACAATATACGCCAACTTCTCTCTTGAGACTTTCAACTTATCCGTAATCGGCCTCATAATGTTTCCGATAATTAAAGTATTTGCATAATCATCAAAAAATATAATTAAACCCATCACCCAACTTGAAAGCATTCCAGTGCGAGCTGTTTTTGCAAATCTTGTCACTAAATTCGAAAGCCCTATTGTTCCACCGTTTTTTGCAATTATGCCTATTACTCCACCAAACAGTAAAGTAAAAACAATAATAAACATATGATCTTTATCGACAAGTGTGTCAAGCATAATTGTGTCAGTCAATCTCAAAATAGCTTTTACCGGATTGTAATCATATATAAATACTGCTCCCAAATAAATACCGGCAAAAAGGGAGACTAAAACTTGTCTTATCACTAATGCTAAAAATATAGCCACTAATGGCGGGAGAATACTCAGCCATCCCGGAATAACTCTAATGTTTGAGCCAGTCAATTCACCATTAACTTTTACTTTGAATAATCCCGAATTCTCCAATTTAATCTTGATTTCATTTTCGTTTGAGTCTGCATCAAACACAAATGAATTATTAACATCAAAAATCTCAATTGAATTAATTTGATTTGCTGAATTGATTTGAAACTCAACATTGCTTAAAGCAAAGTTTGGAAAGTCGATCTCTTGCGAGAAAACTAAAGTAGTAAAACAAAAAACTAAAACGGTTAATTTTATTTTATCGAACAAGAATAGATTACTGTTTATTGATGGTGTTGTAATTTAACAATGATTTGCAAAAATAAAAAGCAATAAAAAAAGCCAAGCGAGCTAACTACACAAATTAAATACTGACCGCTGCTTCCTTCCGGACCTGACGGGGTTGGGTACTAACCTGTTAGTTAGTGCTTGGCAAAAAGAGATGCAAATATAATACTTTAATCCAAAAGAGGAAACTTTAATTTTTGCTGATCAATTCCAGAATTTTTCTGGCAACTTGTTGAGGTTCTAATCCGCCGTCTTCATCAAAACTACATTTCTTCGGATCACCCGGGCATTTTGTTTGACAGTAATTTTCTTTGGGCAAAATGATCTCACTTTCGTTTCCCATTGGTCCCCATAACTTTGGTGAACAAGCTGTTAAAGGACAGAATAAAGAAACAGTTTTTACTTTAAGGGCAGCAGCCATATGCATTGGACCTGTACTTGCCGAAATTAAATAATCTAGTGATGATAGGTTAACTATTGATTCGCGCAATGATTTTTTTTCATTAGGAAATTCAACACCTAATTTTTTCATTGAATCGGATATAATGTTATCTGTGACCACAACTTGAATATCATTTTGTGAATTAAGTAATTTAATTAATTCAATATAATTATCTTCTTTCCAGTTTGGTGCCGAGTTACCACTCGAAATATGAACTCCGATAAGATGCCTTTTACCATTAAGTAAACTCTTTTTTATCTCACTCGATTTTTGTTTTTCCTCTTTTGTTAAATGGATTTCCGCTTCTAAATTGTCAGTTTCTACTCCCATTTTTCTTGCTAAATCCATACAATAATCAGCTTCATGCCGCAATGGTATGTATTTATTTCTGCTGACACTTTTAGCGCCACTTATGAATTGATA
Organism: Melioribacteraceae bacterium; assembly: GCA_028282005.1. Classification (GTDB taxonomy): domain Bacteria; phylum Bacteroidota; class Ignavibacteria; order Ignavibacteriales; family Melioribacteraceae; genus JANQIV01. The sequence goes on from JANQIV010000120.1 coordinate 10,803, forward strand.
AAATTTATGTCCTACTCCAATCCTATTTTTTATTCCGGCAAAAAATATCAGCCAATTGTTGTACTCAGTCGGCAATAACATTAATGCATGCGTGAAATTATATTTTCTAAGTTCTTTTACCTTTTCAAAAAAATCGGAGATTTTCTTACCTTGGTAATCATTTATAATTATGTTATCGACATAGGGATTATTTACATAAATATCCTTTGTGTATGACCGTAAATACATTGCAACAAAGGAATTGGGAAAAGCTTTTTTGATTTCACGAGGAATGGGAGTTGATAAAACGACATCACCAATTCTGTCAGGTCGCAATATTAGGATTCTTTTTTGCTTCATAAAAATTTACAATGAAAAAAATTTCTATACTTACTTCAGGCCATTACTGCACGGATGAAAGATTGTTTCATAAAATTGGGAACACTCTTTCCAATAATAATTTTGAATTAACAATTATCTCTTCAGTTCATAAAATAAATGAAATCAAAAATAACATAAAACTCATTGGCTTTACAGGTAATTCTCTCCCAAGAAAAGAAAAAATGAAACTGTTTGAAGAACAACTTTTTAAGAGTAACCCGGATCTCATTATTTCAGCAGAGGTATTCCCTATGCTACCTGCACTCAGCTATAAAAAAGAAAATCCTAACAGCAAAATCATTTATGATGTTACAGAGTGGTATCCGGAAAATATGACCAGGAATTTAAAAGGAATAAAGAAAGTATTAAAATATTCTTTCCTTTATTTGACTTCATATTACTTGATCAAAAAAGTTGATGCTTTATTAATCGGAGAAAAGAGAAAACTAGAAAGAATGGAATCGTTTGTTCGTCAGAAACCAAAAACAATTATCCCTTACTTTCCTCCTTTGCAATATTTCAATTATTCACAACCTCCTTTTGATGAAAACGAAATTACATTTTGCTTTACCGGACACTTAAATGAAGAGCGTGGAGTTTTTAGGTTTGCAAATGTTGTAAATCTGGTTTCACAGAAATACAAAGAAATTGATTTTAGAATTAAACTCATTGGTAAATTTGATAACGAGCAAACAAAGGATACATTCGAAAAATATTTTATCGATCAAAAAAATGTAACACTAGAAATTCATGATTGGATGAATTTTGAAAATATTTCAAATGCTCTTGCCGATGTTGATATCTGCTTTGATCTGCGAAACAAAGAATTCTTTTTTAACAACTCTTTACCGATAAAAATTTTTGAATACATGGCTTGCGGTAAACCAGTTATCTATTCAAATGTTGATGCAATTTTGGATGAATTCAATAATAATGAATTCGGTTACTTTGTAAATCCTTTTGACAGCAATGAAATGATTAGCAAGATTGAGAATTATTTATCAAGCATTGATTTGCTAAAAACGCACTCTGAAAATGGACGGAAACTTGTTGAAGAGAAGTATAACTGGGAATTTGTTGAAAGAAAATTAATCAATTTTATTAATACTGTTTTAACAAGCGCATAAATTCGAGAAAGTCAATTTTTAAGATCTTCATTACCAATAGAACAAAAACTATAATAAATACAACATCCAGCCAAAATATGTCTAGAAGTTTTCCAGCAAGGATAAGTACCAATCCGCTTAAGATTATCAACATTATTGATTTGAGATCATAAATTGTCTGAATATTTTTTCTTGAAATAAAATAAAGATAAATAGCAACTGAAAGAAAACTTACCATCGTCGCAATTGCAGCACCTTCAATCCCGTATTTGGGGATTAGTACTATATTTAATCCAATGTTAAATCCAAATCCGAGCAAATCCGAAGTTAAAAAATGATAGCTTTTATTTTTCACATATGGATAAATAGAGTAAAACCCGGAAATCCCGTTTAACCCATAAGCAAATAAAACATATGGTATAATAGATAACCCAGCAACATAAGCCGGATTTATAATTAACTCTCCGGCGATCTTAAAATTAAAAACATCTTTTACTAACAGTATAACAACTAATAAAACAAAAATGATAAGTACTATAAGCCTTAAAAAGATACTTCCGTATTCAGCAGCGTAATTACCTTCTTTAAACAAATTCAATGCACGGGGAACCCATGCTGTTCTGAATGCCATCATAAATAAATTCATTGCAATGGCAATTTTGTAAGAGAAAGAATAAACCCCCACGTCATCTTTAGTCAAGTAGAAATCAATTAAATAACGATCGGCTACTTCTACAAAAATTGAAAATACACCACTGATAAAAATCGGGAAAGAGAATACAGCAATTTTTTTAAGCAATTTTTTATCAATAAAAAGTGTGTAGTCATTTTTGATTTGCGGAAGTAATAATATTACCAGAACTACATTTGAGATAAGTTGGGCAATAAAAATCCCTGTAATTCCGAATTCATAAAAATATACCAACACAACATTGAGTATAAAATTAATTATGGAAGCAACAGAAGTAATAAAAACAACTTGTTTGGCTTTCTCTTTTGTTTTCAATAAATAGATTAAAAAATAAGAGATATTTTCAGAGAACAATGAAAGGAAAACAATTATTAGTGTAGTTTCATGTCTAATGAATTTGCCCGAACCAAGTAAAAGAACAGTTATATCTTTTGCAAAAAATATTCCTATGGCGGAAAGAACTATTGAGCCAAATAAAATCGTGTTTAGTACTGAAGAAAAAATTTCCTTTTTATGAATTTCGTCATCTGATTCAAGATAATATTTGCTTAGGCCTTGCTGTAAACCACCTTGATAAATTATTATCACGACGGTATAGAATGCCATTATTAAAGCATAGTTTCCAAATTCATCTGTAGTAATTACTTGTGAATAAAGCGGCAGCAGTAGAAAGTGAACTGCACGGAGAATAAAATTTCCGGCAATGTACCAAACAGTTGATTTTATAACACTTCGGTTTGAAGACATTAAATTATGTTGTGATCTTTATAAAGTTGATATAATTTTTTGTTTACGTTTTCAAAGCCGTGATAATCAACAACCCACTCTTTTCCTTTTCTACCTTTTTCTTCTCTTAACTCTTTACTGTCAATTAATTCGATTAAACTATTATACAACTCTTTTTCATTATTGCAAACAACAAACGGATTTTCCGGGAACCACTCAAAATACTCTTTTGACATATTGGTAATTGTGGGTACTTCCATACCCAGAGATTCAATGCCAGCTTTGCCGTAGCCGGTGCCGCCCATTGTTCCGCCAACCTGATCAATACAAATATCAGATTTCGATTTTTCAGCAAGCACAAATTCACGCGGTTTGTTTTCAATCAAAACAAATTCAATCTTTCTTTCTTTTTTGATTTTTTCGATTACAGAAATTATTAAGCCAGTACCTTTATATTTTCTGTTTGTCGGTGAGTGTACTATTCTTACTGTATCTGATTCATTAGGGATTTTATCCGGTAATTCTGAGATATCATATGGGTAAAATAAATAGTGCAAATCTTTCTTTAATGCGAGATGGTCAAATTCGGAAGTAATATTTAAATCAGAAATTTCATCGATCTCTTTTATTAAACCCCGAATACGTAAATCGCTGCCAAAAAAACAACAGACAATTTTTTTGCCCATCTTTTTCCATTTAACAGCTTGTGATGCGTTTCGATAAAAATCCAAACCACCATCATAGTGAATGATATCAAAATCATTAAGGTTTAATTCTTCTATAAGTGCATCAATTCTTTTCTTTCGCGATCTGTCATTCAATTCAAAATAAATTTTTTCAATCATATTTCTCGGCTCAAAATATTTGGCTTCGGTGATCTGCTCACTCTCCCGAGAGTTGACTTTAGTTTTGCGCCATTTCTTAGCCAGGTTAAAATTAGGTAGAGGAAAATCTAAACAAATATCTTCAAGAAAGTCCAACGGGCATTGATGAAGAGTAATTAATCTTGCGTGATCACCGCAATGGTTATGCATTTGGTAAAAACTGTATGGAACACCGGCATAATTTTCCGGCGCTATATGAAGAATTTTCAACATTAAAATTCTTTGTAAAATGTATCTCTAAAAATCCCCCGTGCACCAAAGCTTTCTTTGAATTTCCCCAACCCCCAGTTGGGTTCCATATTGACTGTGAATATTCCGAAATCTAAAAACCTGTAACCTTCTTCGTGGTATCTTTTCATAATTTCATAGAAGAGTAAATTTACTGGTCTGTACATTTGATATTCTTCATCGTGGCTAATGTAAAAAGCAAGAACAACTTCTTTGTTTGCAGAAAAATTACAAACCCCGGCAATCAGCTTATCTTCGAGGAATGCTCCAAACAGTCTGACTTTGGTTGGGAATATTTTTTTTAACAGCAATAACTCGTCTAAAGTATGAGTAGGATTTACATTATGACGTAGCTTTAAATTCTTTTTTAAGATTTCGTAATATTCTTCAAATCTCTCTGTCTCTGCTATTTCAATTCCTTGTGCAATAGATTTCTTCACTGCAGTCCTTGATTCAGCTTTGAAAGTAGACAAAATTTTATCCGACTCAACATCAAGCTGAACTACACTGGAGATCTCTCTTTTCAAATAATTGTATTCATTTCTGAATAAAGCAAATTCCAAATAGTTATTGTATTTATCTTGGTATACTAACGGAGGGAAAGTCAACTGTGAAGCATTAAATTCATTTTCCTTTGCAAACTTCTCAAGCGATTTCACAAGATCAAATGCGTCTTTTACATTGAGATCTTTCTTGGTAACAAAACCGCCGTAAGATGCACCGGAGTGCGAGGAAATTATTCTCTTTCCGTTTTTATTAATTTCTACTGCAGGAAATAATGAATGAAGTTTATTTTTCTTCTTAATTACAATTGACTGGTCAATAAACTTTTCTACAGGGTGGTAATTCAGAAATTTTCTTTTGTGAAATATTGTTCCGCCATTTGCATTTTCAACAAATGAGTCCCAATCGTCATTACTTAAGCCGGATTCTGCGAAAGGAATAAATTCAAGCATATTTTTATTTATAATTTGTATAAGATTGATATTGTATGCGACGTACCCAAATCAAAATCAAATGGAGTATAAGCATAATCAAAATTTAATCCGTTCCAAATTATGCCTAACCCTGCTGTAAAACTTTTTGATTCGTACCCCGTAAAATATCCCCCTCTTAAAGCAAAATAATTATTGTAAAGAATTTCGGTGCCGAAATGAATGTGTGTGTCATCAGTACTAGTGAATTTTTGAACACCGCCGAGCAAAATCACTTTTGAATCGATATCACTTACATAAGTATTGTAAGCAAAACCGGCTCTGAAATCTGTAGGCAATTCAGTTGCTTCATTTCTCAATTCATTCATAGAACCGACATTTTTTAATGATGCTCCAAAGTCAACGTTGTCAAATATGTTTGAGTAGAATAGACCAAAGTCAAATCCCCAGCCGCTAGCTGCATCTGAAAATATATTTTCGTATAAATATCTTGCAGTGACACCCAATGAAATTGAGTCAGTAAAAACAAATCCGGTTGATAAACTTGTGTAAAAATAATTTGCATTAAAAGTAGACTCAGCTTCTCCCGGACGTGTGCGGACTTCGATATCAGAGACTGTTGTAGTATTTATACCCAATGCGAGTGGTATTCCTATCAATTTAAAGGAAGCACCAATTAACTCACTTCTCGTATCATTTATCAGTTCGTTATGCGTAACGAATAATTGCGGCCCATCATACTTTGAAATTAATGCGGGATTGTAATTCAATGCAGTTACATCATTGGCTGTTGCAACACCTAGATCACCCATTGCAATGTTGCGAGCGCCAAAGCCAACTTTTAAAAATGATAAGCCTGAACTACCTGCACTTTGCGCAAAAACTGAAGTAATGCCAAAAACCAAAATTAAGATTAGAAATTTTTTCATA
>JANQIV010000138.1 GCA_028282005.1 Melioribacteraceae bacterium
GCGGATGACCAGGACGGTTCAAAAAAGAAAACTATACATCTGCCTTTAACAACGGTACAGGTGTTGTTAAATGCCGGCAACAGGATTGACTACTTCGGAGTAACGGCAAAACCACATGTTGAAGTTACCGAAATAGAAAACCGGATTATAAAAATCCTAAAGATAAATCATAAAATTTCAATCACGGACGAACAGGCTGTCGGGCATTACAACATCAAAAAGCAGTTCCAGAAATTGACAAATCTTTTTGACGGTGTGAAAATTCTCACGTGGATTGTCGGGCTCGGGACTTTGATAGCGGGAGTATTCGGGATAAGCAACGTAATGCTGCTGATAGTAAAAGAGAGAACAAAAGAGATCGGAATTAAAAGAGCATTGGGCGCAACGCCCTGGAATATAAAACTGCAAATCATAAATGAGTCCGTCGTGCTTACAACTATCGCCGGGTACATCGGGCTTATGATTGGAGTAATGATACTCGAAATTTTCAAATACATAACTGATTACATGAACGCAGGCAGTTCAGATATATTTTTCAAAAATCCTGAGTTGAGCGCATCGTTAGCTGGTTCGGCACTTGTAATACTCATAATCTCCGGTGCGCTCGCAGGATTATTACCGGCACAAAAAGCAATTCAAATTAAACCAATAGAGGCTATAAGAGATGAATAAGCAAAAAGGAAACGCATTGAAAAAAATCCTTAAGATAACGCTAATAACAATTGTAGTAGCGGTTATCGGGTACAGCACATTGACAATGGCAATGTATTTTTTCAGCGGGGATATGATTTATTATAAAACTTACACCCCGAAAGTTGAAAACATTGTTAAAAATACTGTCGTAACCGGAAGAGTAATTCCGAGAAAAGAAGTTAAAATAAAACCGCAAATTCCCGGCATTGTTGATAAAATATATTTCAAACCAGGTGACATGGTGAAGAAAGGGCAGATAATCGCGAAGCTGAAAGTGATACCCGAAATGCTCGCACTTAACGAAGCGGAAGCCAGGCTTAAAATTGCAAAACTAAATCACAAAAACATTGAACTGAACTTTAAGCGGCAGGAAAATTTATATAAAAAGAAATTGATTTCTAAATCCGAATACGAACAGGAAGAACTGACTTTAAACACTGCCAAAACACAGCTTGAAGAAGCGGAGAACTATCTTCAGCTTGTGAAGGAAGGCATATTCAGCAAGTCCGGCAAAGAGACAAACACGCTTATCAAAGCTACTATCGACGGCAAAATTCTTGAGATACCCGTAAAAGTCGGGCACTCGGTTATTCAAACAAATGCGTTTAACGACGGAACAACAATAGCGGTAGTTGCCGATATGAGCGACATGATTTTCAACGGATCGGTGCTAGAATCGGAAGTAAATAAATTGACTATCGATATGCCGTTAGAGCTTACAGTTGCCGCGCTCGAAAATCAAAAATTCGATGCTGTTCTGGAATATATCGCGCCGAAAGGGTTTGAAGATTTCGGTTCAGTTAAATTCGAGATAAAAGCAAAAATAATATTGAAAGAAGAACAGCAAATTCGGGCAGGCTTAAGCGCCAACGCGGATATAGTTTTAGACAAAAAAGATAACGTGCTGGTTATAAACGAAAAGCTCGTAAAGTTTGAAGATAAAAAACCTTTCGTTGAAATTCTGGTTAATGAAGATTATCAAGAGTACAACAGAAAGTTTGTTGAGCTTGGATTATCAAACGGAATTGAAGTTGAGGTCATCTCCGGAATAGAGTTAACCGATAAAATAAAAGGTGAAAAGTTTTATTAAAAAACTAACAAGCAGTCGAGTACACCTCCAAAGGCTGGCAGGCACTACTTGACTGCAACTTAAAACTTCATTTGTCATTCCCGCATATTTTAAGCGGGAATCCAATATTATTATCATCTTCAATAAATATTCATCAATAGTGTTGCGTGTTGCGCAATAAGTTTCTATATTAATTCGCATGATAAAATCTTTCAAACACAAAGGCTTACAAAAGTTCTTTGAAACCGGAAGTACAGCAGGTGTTCAGCCTGCACATAAAAAGAAATTAAGAATACGTTTAACAGCTTTAGATACCGCTACAGAAATTCAAGATATGGATTTACCCGGTTTTCGTCTGCATCAGTTAAAAGGAAAAATGGAAGGATTATGGTCGATAGATGTCAGCGGAAACTGGCGAATTACTTTTGAATTTAGGGATGGCGATGTATTAATTGTAAATTATGAGGATTATCACTAATGAATATGCATAACCCACCCCATCCGGGAGAATTTATTAAAGAAGTTTATCTTGAACCTTTCGGAATAAGCTATAGAAAAGTTGCTGCAATGCTGAATGTAGCGCCTTCTACTTTTAACCGTCTTATTAAAGGACAAAGTAACATTAGTTCAGAAATGGCATTACGTCTTTCAAAGACTCTTGGGCGTTCACCTGAAAGCTGGCTGATAATGCAGAATAATTATAATTTATGGCATGCCAGAAAAAGACTGAATCTTGAAAAGGTTGAAAAACTAAAGGTGCCCAAAGAGAAAAAACAGAGCACCGAAATAAAAGGCGAAAAGCTTTAGTAAAAACTCCCAAGCAGTCAAGTACCACTACTCGACTGCGAAACAATGCTCCCACTAAAAACTAGATAATACAACTCGTCTCATTTCATTTAAGTTGATAAAATTATAAGCATTGCATACTTTGCATTTCAATCGTTTATATTCTTTTGCAGCAAAATTCAATGAGATAAAAGATAAGATATATTAAATAAAATAAATTTCATTAGTTGTATATTTACAGATAGTTTCATATTTTTTACATCAATTCTCGCCAATGATTGATATTGTAATTGTTTAATGAGTATGAAAAAAATTAATCTCCGAAAACTGTATTTTTGTGCGAAATTATTGAAATACCTTCCAATTCTTTTGCTTTCTATAAATTTTTGTTTTGCTCAAAAACAATACACCGGCCAAAGTATTGAAGATATTTTGAGTCTGCCCGAAGAAGAAATAAGTCTGTGTATTGCAACCCTTGTTTTGGCGAAAGATTTTTACCCGGACATGAAAGTAGAATTATTTGTCTACACACTGGATTACATGGCAAGTAGATTTAAATACTACTTTGGTGATTACACAACACCCGAAGAAAGAATCGGTGCACTAAACTCCTTTATTTATAGAAAAGGTTACTGGAATGACTGGATCACTTTTACTTATACTGAAGATGAAATACCGACTGAAGATATCAACAATATGTTTATTAACGGTTATCTTGCTACAAAAACGGGATCATGCATAACTATGCCAATGCTCTACATATTAATTGGTGAAAAACTTGGATGGCCGATTTATCCGGTCACAGCACCGAGACATTATTTCGCACGCTATATAACCGATGAGTTCACAACAATTAATTCTGAGCTGAATATTGAAACAACAAGCGGCGGAGTTATTTATCCGGATGAAGCATTTATTGAAGATATGTCCATCCCGGAGAAAGCAATTGAAAACGGTGTTTATATGAAAACACTAACAAAGAAAGAATACATTGCTTCGTTAGTAAGTATGAGTGCAAATAAGTTTGCTGAAGGGGGTAATTTTGAGAGGGCAAGATATCTTTATGAACTCTCGATAAAATATTACCCGGCATTGGCAATCGCTTATAGAAACTTGGCAAGACTTAACTACACGGAAGCAGCAATGCTTGATAAAAGAATGAGAAGTGAAACAAATGCGGAGAATGTTTTCTTTAGAATGTCGGGCGGAGATAATACGGAGAGAACCGCGTCATTAATGAGAATAACAGAAAAGTACGCACCAATGATTCAAGAAAAAATGAAAGCCTATTATGAAAACAAGCAAAAAGCACTTGACCTTGGATTTGTAGAAAATGCAACCTATGATTATTTCAAAACACAAACAGAACAATTAAAAGAATTCCAAATAGAGGGGAAAAACAAAAATGTTGAAATACGGTAAATTGTTTTTATTCGTTACTTTCATTTTGTTATCTTTTACAAATACTGTCGAAGCAAGAAGATACTATAATCCAAGATTAGGTATTTGGCTGACAACCGATCCGTTGTCGGATAGGTATCCGGGATGGAGTCCGTATAATTACGCGTTAGATAATCCTTTGATAATGATTGATCCTGACGGAAGAAATCCCATACTCTTTCTTCAAAGATTAGCTCAAACGGCACAAAGATTTGGAAATTCACGAACATGGCAAGCTGCAAGAACATATGGTGATAAAGCAGTTAATTATCTAAGACGAGATTGGACGGGCTTTACTCAAAAAGTTAGAAATCTACCAAGCAGGGTAGGAAATGATGCTGAAAGGATTTTTAATACCTCGAGGGAAATAGGGAGAAATTTTTCTAACTTATTTTCAAGAAGTAAATTTAGTTCTTCAAATATAGAATCTATCAAATCAAGTGTGAGTAGACTTGAAAAGAATAGAGAGATTAGCGAAGGAGCTCGAGCAATTGCAAAAAAAATTGGTCACTCTCAAAGTGGTGGGTATAAATCTGCTTTTGAAGGTTTAGAGGCTACTAATGAAAATGCTTTGAAAATTGTAGACAGCATAATAAAAGATCAGTCAAAAATTATTACTTTAGATAAATATATAGATGTTTTCAACTCAAGTGGTCAAGGAATGCGTATAGCAAGAGATACGTATAAATTTATTGGATTTTTAGAAGAAACATTGGTGAAATAATGAAAATAATTGAAGATTCAATACTACATCCAGATTTGTTTCATTGGAATAGTCAAATTACTCCACAAGAACTGGAAAAATGGTTGAAAATTAAGAATATCAAAGTAGATAAAGAATTATTTGATTTCTGGTGTCAAACTGGTGGGGGCGATCTTTTTGAAAGCGAAACTATTCATGGTCCATGGGGGAATAAAGAGCTCGTTGAAGATTTAGAAAGTGTTAATAAGTATTATTGGCAAAAAGGTATGCCAAAAAATTATCTATTAATACACGAAGGTATTGCTAATACAGTAATAGAAATGAATACATTTCAATATATAGTTACAAATGAGGAGTTTATAGAAATAGTATATAAATATTCAACCTTCTCAGAATGGTATGAGAAATACTTAAGATTTTTTTTTCAAGAAAGATATAACCTGATATGAAGAAAAATATATCACAATACCAGAATAAGTAATAAGAAATAAATAACTATGAAAAACAATTCAGACGTATATAAGGATTACCTTTTGGACTTAAGTTTCTTAATCAAAGAATATGCTCAAGAAGCAAAAACCAAAAAGGAAGCAAGTGAATTTTATAAAGGTTACTTATCATGCTTTCATAGGATAATTTCATTGATGCAACAACAAGCAAATGCTTTCGATATCCCTCTTTCCGAAATTAATCTCGAAGATATTGACCCTGAAAGGGATTTAATATAATGAAAAAAAGTTAACATCAAAAAGAAGTAAATATTGTTGGAAATTTTACAAAAGAGGCACAAAATGATAAGTGAAGGAACTGATGATGTCATTAAACTGGTTATTGACTAAGGTAGAAATATGATCAAATCAAGAGTACATAGAACAATAAAAGGACTAAAAAGGTTTGATACCAATGTAGAATCTGTCGAGTCGAAGTTAGAGTTATTAACAAATATGTAAAGCTCCAAGAGAAATTGGTGATCTCATTCAAAGAGATACACAAAAATAAAGATTGGGTTTTATTAACTGATATTCCAAAAGGCGGAAGTTTTGAATTTAATAACCAAATGTGGAAATATAATAAACATGGAACAGGGATTTGTTTTACTTATAAAAATTATTATGTGGATATGAATAGGAATATGGAAGATAATCCAACTACATTTGATGTATATAGAATTGTTGATTATTTGGAACATCTTGGAAAAGATAAAATAAAATCCGAAGATAAGTTGATAGGTTTTGATTATAAAAATGTTTCTGAAATGTTTAATCAAATAGAGACATTAGGTTTGATTAAGCTACGCAAGGATCTTAGTGGAAAGATTTATGAAATCGTTAAATGAATTATTCTAGGCTGTCACTACGATTTTAGATGCTGCATAAGAATAATTATCTCTTTAACTTTTTACAAGCAATGTAGAAGCGAGAAGATACTACAATCCAAGATTGGGTATTTGGCTTACTACTGATCCGTTGTCGGATAGGTATCCTGGTTGGAGTCCTTATAATTATGTAGCAAATAACCCCTTGGTTAATATTGATCCGAATGGAATGGAGTGGTATTATTATCAAGCAGATGGTGCAGATGAAAAAGATTGGCATTATCATGAGGATACGCCTGAAATGGAAATATGGACTGGCGAACTTGACGACAAAGGAAATAAGATAATGCAAATGACAGAAGGACTTATGGAATTACTTGCGTTTAATGGGAGTTCATTAACATGGTATATGGAAAATGGTACTTCTCAAAACTGGCAAGCTGTTTCAGGTGTAGTTGATCATAACGGAAATACACAACCTGACTTGCAATGGGTTAAAGATGTGGGACCAATTCCTGAGGGACAATTTTTTGTTAATACGGATATACCACAACTTTGGAATAATTTAAGCGCATGGCAAAAATTTAAATCAAATGTAGGTAGAGGTCAATGGCCTGGAGGACGTATCTCTTGGGGCAATCAAAGGTATGAGATTTTTCCTAGATCTGTAGGCAATCGCTCTGGTTTCTTTCTACATGGTGGGACAAATTTTGGTTCAAAGGGATGTATTGATCTAGCAGGCTGTATGAGTGATTTCTTTTATGTTTTTGGTAGCAATAAAAGGGGTACGGTTCCCTTGTTTGTATATTACGGGAGATAAATTATTATGAACACAAAAATAAATTGGACATTATCAACTATAATTATCATAGGTTCTGCTTCTTTATTAGTAGTATTAAACTCAAGTAACATACCTTTAAAAATCACTGATGAATTATCCATGGTCGTAAACTATTATATGATTTTCTTGATTTGGCCGATATTCGGAATTACAACAGCAATTGGTCTCATTTTATCCAAAAGGTGGTGCTTTTATGTTTATTTGTGTATCCTATCTCTATGGATCATAAATATTATAAGTTTTTCAATATTCTCTAATATTGCAGGTTATTCATTTGACGTTCTTTTATTGTTTATTGTAGCTTTCTTTATCTTGCCTATTGTATTTGGCTTTTACTTAAATAGTATAAAAAAATTTTTGACTTAAATTTAGAATGAAATTCTTCACTATAGTTTTTTATGCTTTACAATATTTTTTACTGATAGATATGAGTCATTGAAGATAGGTTATGATTTTCAAAAAAATAATTTCAATGTTTTTCTTGCTGATTTCATTAAGTCTTTTTTTTCCAAAGATTTATGATTTGATGTTTGGTGAGCCTGATAAAATATCTTCAGAACCTATCCTTAATGTAATCTCAATCATTTTATCTTTGTCGCTAGCGATTGTGTTTTCTTTATTAGCTTATGGAATCTATTATTCAAAAAAGTGGTCCTTTAATTTATACACTACTATCCTAGTCTTTTGGATACTCATAGTGATTGCAAACATAGCTCAGACTGAACTTCAAACTCTTTATCAAAATATCTACGAAAATATTTTATATCTAATAATTCTTGTAGTCATTCCTGTCTTAATTGAAATCTATTTGTATAAAATGAAAAATAAAAACTTTGAACAACTGGGTTAATTTTTATAAGCTGTCGAGAACCCCACCTTCATCTCGAAAAGCTGAGATTACGGCGGGGTTCTCGACAGCTAGTTTGAGCAAACATCACATCTCAATACCGGCATATTCAACATCCACCTTCAATAAGCTTTGATCATTCATAACATAATTTCTGGCACTTGAGTATTTGTAATCCTCTGGCTTAAGCACCAATCCCGCTTTTACCGGGTTATTATGAATGTAGCGTAATTTCTGCCAGTCCCGCCTTGCGGGATTGATTTCTAATCACTTCGTCATCAAAACGGTGATACCAAAACTGTCTCTTTTACTTCTTTGATTCGTAAAACTTTTTTAGGTAAATGCTTCCGCTCTTTTCCAACTCTTGCAAAATATCCCAAGCGCTGTATTTTTTAATATCTCCCATAAGGTCTGAGACCGTTCCATGTTTTGGATCATTAATGATTATCCAATGAAAATGTGACGGCATAATTACGTATGCAAGAATATCGAACTTATATCTTGCCTGGTAATGCTCGATGTTGTGGATTAGTATATCGGAATACTTATCTTCCGAAAATACCGGCACGAAATCTTTTACAGTGGTGGTGATAAAGAAAATTCGTTCTTCCGTTAAATTGCTTCTTCCCCTTAGTCCCATGGTGTTAAAGCATATTATTGTTAAATCCAATTTAACTGGATAAAGGGCTGCAGTCAAGAAATGGTTCTTGACTGCTTTTGAAATCTCAAAGCAAGCCCACACACCAGCTAAAATTAATTTCCTTTCAATGCAGACTTTGCAGCTTGCAAAAGCAAATCGCCATCAACTCTGATACTGTAATCGGGATTTACGTAACTAAAATAAATTTTACCTTCTTTGTTAATCACATAAGCTGAAGGAACAGGCAAAATATGATGGCTTCTGCCGGATTCTTCTTCGAGATCAATATTGTATTTCTTTGCTTTTTCTAAATAACTCTGCTCAACTTTGAAAGCTATTCCAAATGCCTTCGCGGCATTAACATCATTGTCTGAAAGTAAAGTATATCCAACTTCGTTTTTTTCAAAAGTCTCTGCAAGTTTTTCATATTTGTCAGCACTGACAGCAATAATCTGGTAACCTAATTCTTTTAAGTCATTTTCTATTTTCATTAAATCTGAGAGATGCATGTTGCAATATGGACACCATCCTCCGCGGTAAAAAATTAAAACAGTAGGCTTTTTCAAAACTTCTTCGCGCAAGTTTACATCTTTGCCGTCAATATTTTTAAGTGTTACTTCCGGAACATCCGCTCCAATTAAAAGCGGTTTTATGTTATTGGCTGATTCGGGTACTTCTGAACTGCTGGTAAACATATCCGAATTTATTAAAGTTGCCATAAGCAAAAATATTATCCCCAATTTCATAGTTTGATTCATTTTTTATTCCCCTAGTTGTGTACCTTAATTTGAATAAATAATTGAAAACGATTTGTCACTTTTAATACTTATGTTAAACATAATCCGTTGGCACAAAGTTCTTAATTACAATTTGGTGGATAAATTATCTTATTAATTATTATATTGAAATCAAAAAGGGTATCTAATGAAAAAGGCAATTCTAATTTTCTTTCTTCTATTAATGATCAACACTGCTCAAGATAGAAAAATTATAGACCTAACTTATTCATTTGATGAGCAAACAATCTTCTGGCCAACCGCAAAAGGATTTCAGTTAAATGAAGGTTTTCACGGATTCACCGAAAAGGGATACTATTATTCTTCTAATGAATTTTCTACCGCTGAACATGGCGGAACACATCTTGACGCGCCAATTCATTTTTATGAAGGAAGGCATACTTCGGAAGAAATTCCGCTGAATAATTTAATTGGACAAGCAATCATTATTGATGCCCAAGAAAAATGTGAAAAGAACAGAGATTACCTTTTTTCAATTGAAGATTTTGAAGAGTGGGAAAAAGCAAACGGTAGAATTCCCGACGGATCAATAATTCTTCTGCGCAGCGGTTTTGGCAAGTACTGGCCGGACAGGGTTAAGTACATGGGCACAGATGAAAGAGGCGAAGAAGCAGTTGCTAAACTCCATTTCCCCGGCCTGAGTGAAGAAGGCGCAAAATGGCTTGTTGAAAAAAGAAAAGTAAAAGCTGTCGGAATTGATACTCCGAGTATAGACTACGGACAGTCAAAATTTTTCAAATCGCACGTTGTGCTTTACGGTGCGAATGTTCCGATATTTGAAAATGTAGCTAACCTGAATGATATGCCAATAAAAGGTTTTGAAGTTATTGCTCTACCGATGAAGATTAAGAACGGCACCGGCGGCCCGGCAAGAATTATTGCGATAATGAATTAAATAAATCGTAGGGACTTGCCGTTGGCATGTCCCTACGATTATCTCTAGGTTTTTTATTCTTCAATCCACTCTTTGAATATCGATGCTTTCTCTTGACTGATTATAATTTCTTCTTCAACTTTTGGTTTTAAATTAACAATCAGCTTACCTTTAAAAAACGATTTAAATTTTGTTATCGCATTTATATTGACGAGATATTTTCTGTTAATTCTAAAAAAAATGGATGGATTTAATTCCTCTTCAAGCTCGGATAACTTTTTGTTTACAAGGTATTTTTTCCCGGATGAAGCAATTAAAAATACAAGTTTGTATTCCGTGTAAAAATATGCTATCTCATCAATCCTGATTGAGATAAAATCCGTACCGCTTTTAACTGTTATTCTCTCCTTATACTTTTGTTTTGATTTGGATAATTGATCAAATAAAGAGATAAAATTATGAGTGAAGTGTTTTTTTAGATTTTTGTATTTCTCTAACGCTGCTTCAAGTTTATCCTTTTTTATCGGCTTTAGAAGGTAATCAATACCGTTGTAGCTAAAAGCCTCTAAAATGTATTCGTCATAAGCTGTTGTGAAAATTACCGGGCAGGTTATTTTGCAATGATTAAATATATCAAGCGAAAGCCCGTCTGAAAGTTGAATATCCAGCAAAATTAAATCGGGCTGCTTGTTTGAGTTAAACCACTTAATTGACTCTTTAACGCTTTTTAGATTTTCAGATATGGTAATTAAATCATCATATTTTTTTACCATATTTGATAACCGCTCGAATGCCGGTTTTTCATCTTCTATAATTATTATCTTCATCAGTTTGTAGTCTTTAATAGTGGAAGTTTTACTGTAAAAATTTTATCCGAATTAGACACTTCAATTTCTTTACCTGTTATTAACTTATATCTTTCGTTTAGATTTTTCAAACCGATCTTTGAAGATTTATTCTGCAGCAGTTTTTCTTTTATTTTATTCTTAACAACTACAGAGTTATCTTCGTCAGTCAAATCAATAATAAGAGGGGTGTCCTCGTTAAATTCATTATGCTTAACGGCATTTTCAAGCAGTATTTGTAATGAGATTGGCGGGATCAAAAATCTATCCGAAAAGTCCTTAATTTTATTTTGCAGTTGAACCCCGCTACCAAACCTCAACTTTAAAAGTGAGAAATAATTGTTCAAAAATTCAATTTCATCTTTTAACTGCACAAGCTCTTTACTTTTATTCATAAGTATATAGCGATACACATCCGAAAGACTGTCGTTAAATTTAAGTGCTTTTGTTTTATCGTTTTCAATTAAATATGAAAGTGTGTTTAACGAATTAAACATAAAGTGAGGGTCAATCTGGCTTTTCAAAGCTTCAAGTTCTGTTTCGGCCTTAGCTCTTTCAAGTTTTTCAAATTTTACTAAGTCGCTTTCTCTTTGTTTTATAAGAAAAACAGTTTCATAAACGTGTGTTACAAAAATTACAGCGATTACGTTCATCAGCAAAACAATTTTCATAGAATCCCAGTCCGGTTCAGGAAAACCGGCGAAGACAAACCATGCGTAAATCATTACAAATGTAACAGGTGCGGTATAGAAAACATTTGCAAAAACCAGAACAACTAGTTTTCTGGCAGGCTTCTTAAACCAGTCATAATATTCACTTTGTTTAAAGAATAAATATCTGTTGCCATGCCATATAACAAATGCGATAAAAATAAAATAAATATACCCAAGCCAATAAATCCATGTATCATAAGTTACATGTCCAAAAAGCCCGGAAAGATTTGGGATAATAATTCCAAATCCCGGAATCATTATCATCCTTATCTTCTTGTCGTTTATTTGTTTTGCGCTATCCATAAAAAATTAAATAAATCATTTTCCGGTTTGAGTATAAACTTTTCCCGCTTCGGTTTCAATATCCTGAATTGACTCATTAATATATTTAGTTTTAGCTGAGGATTTCAAACAATTTTAAGGAGGTAATGATGGATCTTTCTCAAATAAATTATTTGGCTGTGGTTGTAGCGGCTATTATCAGTTTTGTAATCGGCGGTGTTTGGTACTCACCTATTATGTTTGCTAAAGCCTGGATGAAAGAAAACGGATTTAACGAAGAAGAATTGAAAAACGCAAATATGGGTAAGATATTTGGTAGTTCTTTTATATTAGCGTTAATTATTTCTTTTAATCTTGCCGCTTTTATTGGTCCACAAGGGGACTTAAGTTTTGGCTTGTTTGCGGGTTTTGCAGCCGGTTTCGGTTGGGTCGCAATGTCTATAGGGACTATGTATCTTTTTGAAAGAAGATCATTTAAATTATTTTTGATCAATGCCGGATATCAAATAGTAACTTATACCATTATGGGGGGAATTTTAGGAGTTTGGAAATAAAAGACAATAATGAATTTATTAAAACAAAGGAGACTATTGTGAAGAATTTATCCGAAGCAAAATTTTTTAATAAAGCCGGAATCTATTTTTTGATTTTATTTTTTGCCGTGTTATCTACAGTGACAACTTCGTGTAATGTTGACGAAAATAAAATTGATAATAAAAACAGAAACAATGTAGCGTCGGAATATGATCATGTTAGAGCAAGCAGATTGGGAGCAGATGACTACGGAATGAAAAAGTATGTTTTCGCATTTTTGAAAAGAGGACCGAACAGGCCTAAAGATCCCGAGAAATCGGCAGAACTGCAAAAGGCGCACTTAGAGAATATCGGAAGATTAGCTAAAGAAGGAAAGCTCGTTTTGGCTGGCCCTTTTTTAGATAAGGAGGATTTAAGGGGTATCTATATATTTGATGTTGAATCAGTTAAAGAAGCAGAGGAACTTACAAAAACAGATCCGGCAATTAAATACGGCAGCTTGGCAATGGAGTTAAGGCCATGGTACGGTTCTGCTGCTTTGTTAGAAGTTAACAATATTCATAAATATATTGCGAAAAAAGAGATGTGAGAATTCATTAAATCTGTAGCGACATGCGTGATATGTCGCTACTCGTATCCTTCCTTAAATTCTTCACGTAGTGATGTTGAGTCCCAACCAACATCCTTATTCTTACCAAGATTTTGTTTTTCATCGAGCATAAGATTTTCAAGATCTTCGATTCTTTGCTTAGCGCCTCTAATCAATTCTTTTCTATCGTGTCTCATTTCAGAAAGCTCACGGACATACTTTTCATCATGCTTTCTAAATATCTTTAACGCGCGGTGAGTTTGGAATCTGCGGTGACCTAATTTGCAAAGCGCGTCGGCAGCCATTCTTAATGCGGTGTCCAGAGATTCACGGTAAATATCATTAATCCCTTCTTCAATCAACTCGTATGAATCTGCCCAACCCTCTGCTCTCGACATAATCTTTAAATGCGGAAAATGTTTTTTCGCTGTTTCAATAATTTCAAAAACTTTATCCGATTCACCAACTGTCACTAATAAAAGTTCAGCATCTTCTGCACCGGCAGCGTGAAGCAAATCATGACGGGATGCGTCGCCGTAAAAAACTTTCAATCCCATTTTTCTCAGCATATCAACATTATCAGGATCAATATCTAAATATGTCGCACGCTCACCGTTTGCTTGTAAAAATCTACCAACAATACTCCCCATTCTACCGAACCCGGCAATAATGATTTTACTCTTTTCATCAATCTCATCTGCTTCTTTCTCTTCTTGTTCTTTTGTCCCGAATCTTGGCTGAATTAGTTTTTCATTAACCAGCATTAGCAACGGAGTTAAAGCCATTGTAACTGCCACAGATGCTATGAGCGGATTAATAACCGAAGTTTCTAAAACACTGTTTTGCAATGCATAAGAAAAAAGTACAAATGCGAATTCACCACCCTGAGCGAGTGAGAAAGTGAAAAGTAAATTGCTGTCCAATCCCATTTTGAAAAATTTGCCAAGCACAAAAAGTACAATCAACTTAATGGCAATTAATGCTACAACTAATTGCGTAATTAAAATAGGATCGGAAATAATCAAATTAAAATCTATTGAAGCGCCAACAGCAATGAAAAACAAGCCAAGCAGCAATCCTTTAAAAGGTTCAATATCTGTTTCTAGTTCATGACGGTATTCACTTTGAGCTAAAACTACTCCGGCTAAAAAAGTACCAAGTGCCGGGCTCAATCCAACTTGTGTCATCAACAAAGCAATACCAATAACTAACAGTAAAGCAGCGGCCGTAAAGATTTCTCTTAATCTTGTTTGTGCGATAAATCTAAATATCGGACTAATTATATATCTGCCTGCAACTACAATCGAAGCAACAACAGCTATTATAACCAATGTTTGCGCCCAAATCGGCAATCCTTCAATTAGTGTAGTCGAGTGATGTGCGTCTACTTCAGCAGCAGAATGGGAAATTGTTTCAACAGCAAGCAAAGGCATAAAAGCGAGAATCGGGATTACGGCGATATCTTGAAAAAGCAAAACTGAGAAAGCATTTTGTCCGCCTGTAGTTTTGGTTAATCCTTTTTCATTGAGTGTTTGCAGAACAATAGCGGTTGATGATAAAGCCAGAGTTAATCCAATGGCTAGTGAAGTCTGCCAGCTATAACCTAAAACTAATCCGACAATCATAATTATGACGGCTGTTACTGAAACTTGAAGGCCTCCCATTCCTAAAATTGGGCCTCGCAATTTCCAAAGAAGTGAAGGCTGAAGCTCAAGTCCTATTAAAAAAAGCATCATCACAACACCGAATTCGGCAAAGTGCATTACGTCTTGCCCTTCTTCGCCAACCAATCCAATTACAAAAGGACCAATAATTATTCCGGCTATTAAATAGCCGAGAACGGAACCGAGTCCCATTTTTTTAGCAATAGGTACAGATACTACTGCCGCGGTTAAGTAAACAAATGCCTGGTAAAAAAAGCCGCCTTCTTCCATTTAGTTTTCTTCTTCTTTTTTGAAAATTCCGTTTATG
>JANQIV010000157.1 GCA_028282005.1 Melioribacteraceae bacterium
ATATAATATAAACATAATTACCGGAAGTATGCCCGAAGTTCAAAACGATAAGCTTTACAATATTGGTTATTTGTGCAAACGTGATGGCTTTACTGAAAAATATGAAAAACTTCACGTTACACCGGATGAAAAAGAAGTTTGGGAAATGCATGGTGGAAATTTATTAAAAACTTTTGATACAGACTGCGGAAAAATCGGGATTCTAATTTGCTACGATGTGGAATTTCCCGAACTCAGTAGGCTACTTGCAGATGAAGGAATGGAAATTTTGTTCGTCCCATTTTTGACAAATACTGAAGCCGGATATTACCGCGTTCGGAATTGTGCTCGAGCTCGCGCAGTTGAAAACGAATGCTTCGTTGCAATTGCCGGCTGCATTGGTGAATTGCAAAATGTTCATAATTTGGATATACATTACGCACAGTCAGCAGTATTAACTCCCTGCGATAATGATTTCCCACCGAACGGAATTTTAGCTGAAACAGCTTTAAACAAGGGATCAATTTTAATTGCAGAACTTGAGATTGGTTTATTGAAAAAATTAAATCAATTTGGCAGTGTGCAGAATCTGAAAGATCGCCGTAAAGACCTTTTCAATTTATCTAAAAAAAATAGCGTCGACTAAAATACTAATTCAAAGTTTGAAAAATTATCTTCTGGGTTGAATTTAGCTGAAAGTGAATTTTGCTCTTCTTTATCTGCATTTTGTTCTTCCCTTTTTTCTTTCTGCAATTCAATTTTTGCTTTCGCTTCCATCAAAGAAGCTTCATTGGCTACCCTCAAATCTTGTGGAGAAGGTTCTGCCGGAGCGAGAGCAGCTTTCCTAATTTGCTTTGCTTTCTTTATTGTTTTTTCCGGATCATTCGGTACTTCAGAAGTATCAATATTGACATGACCACCTGTTGCGTATCTTTTCCCGTCGGGTCCTGTAGTGTACTCATAATGCGGCCCGGAGGCTTGCAAACCGGCTGCAGCCCTTTTATGAGCTTGCTCATGCTGACGCACTTCACGATCCCTTTTCTTTAGCTCTTCAACTTGTTTCTTTTCTTCCTCGGTTAACTCAGTTGGATTCTGCCGTGAAGAATCAGCATTGCCTGTAGATTGAAAATTTATAAAATTATGTATTGACGAAACATCCATGTTTTTAAAGTTTTCCCTAACTTAATAAGACTATCGGTGTTTTTTAAAATTTATTAAGTGCACTTTTTACTTCTCTTTGTTTTCAATTTTATTCAAGAAAAATTAGGTATGAATTTAATTATAATTTGAAATAAATTTAATCCATCCATAAAATTGTTGACAGTAAAATAATTTTAGAGATGAATTATTCCATCTTTTCTCTTATTTCCTTGGAATTATAGTTTTGTTTACTGAGTTGACAAATAAAAAATATTTCTAAATAAAAAATTTTGATAATGGGATTAATCCGGTCCTATAAAAAAGAAGACTTACCCGAACTGCTCGATGCCTGGTACACAGCATCATTAGTTGTACATCCTTTTTTAACTGAAGAATTTTTTGAGCAAGAAAGAAAAGATATTCAAGAAATCTATATGCCTAAAGCTGAGACATATGTTTACGAGTTGGACGGTCAGGTAGTTGGGTATATTGCATTACTTGGTAACGAAGTTGGGGCGATCTTTGTACATTCCGATTTTCAAGGAAAAGGTATTGGCAAAAAATTGATGGACTACGCTAAAAACATAAGAGAATATTTAGTGCTCGACGTTTTTAAAAAAAATAAAATAGGCAGAGCTTTTTACGATAAGTACGGCTTTAAACAAATAGACGAACACATCCACGAAGAAACAGGGAATGTACTTTTAAGGCTGGAGCTTAGAAACTAGTTTTTGTAACGTCTCCTATTTTCAACTTACTACTAAAATCCAAATTTCATGATCATTAAATTCCCGCCTTGATTTTTTTTTTAGTTTTGCATATTTCGTATGGTCAATTAAAAACTAATATGAAAGATTTCTTTAAAGCTGTTCAAACAATTCTTTTTTTAGCATCACTGTTGTTATCAGAAGTAACTTCACAAGATTACCTGATTAAAAACTATAACATTCACAACGGTTTAGCACAATCAACTGTCAGAGACTTATATCAAGATTCAAACGGATTTATATGGGTAGGAACAGAAAACGGGTTAAGTTGCTTCGATGGGAAAACATTTAAAACTTACAAAAAACCTGAAGAATTGTTTAATGCCCCTATCGCACCAACCGATCAGGCACCTAACGGCAATTTGCTTCTTTTAACTTTAACGGGGAAAATATGGGAATTTGACGGAACCGAATTTCGTAAGTATCAAATTCAGGGGCTTGACTCAAACTTATTAATTAGTGACTTCAAAGTGATTAACGATGGATTCCTGGTGAGTACACGCAGAAGCGGTTGTTATTTTACAATGGGAAAAGAAATCAAACACTGGGATGTTTCTAACGGATTGTTTGATAATTATGCAATAAATATTTCTGAAGACAAATACAGCATTTACATAGTTACAATGGGTGGCGTACATGAATTTAAAGATAATGAAGTTTACCCGCTATTTAAGAATCCGGATTTTAAGATAACAGCAATTATAAAAGACAGCCAAGAAAACTTTTGGGCTGGAGGCTGGAGGGAAGGTATTTTTAAACTAGAGACCGATGGAAAGTGGGTTAGAAAATATTCATTCAATAGATTGTTTACTAATGGATTTGTTGAAGATGAAAATAAAAATATTTGGGCATCAACAAACGCCGGATTAAAAAGAATTACTCAACTTCCGGATGGAAGCATTGAAATTTATGATGAAATAAACATGCTTCAAGTACGGAGCCTTTCTCTCGACAATGAAAATGGGATACTGTGCGGAAGTTTTGGCAACGGGCTTTTTCATCTTTCCGAAAACCTATTCAAAAATTATACACCGGAGACTGGTTTCCCGACTTATTTCAGCAAGATATTATTGCAGGACAGTAAGGATAGGATTTGG
The DNA here is from genome assembly GCA_028282005.1 of Melioribacteraceae bacterium. Taxonomy (GTDB): domain Bacteria; phylum Bacteroidota; class Ignavibacteria; order Ignavibacteriales; family Melioribacteraceae; genus JANQIV01. Next base: position 2,984 of record JANQIV010000157.1, read on the forward strand.
ATTCAAGCAGGTCGTAATGGCAGTCTAATGTTCGATGGTGAAAAATTTAATCTATACGATGAAAGTAACGGCAATGATTTCCATTATGTAACCGATGCTACCGAAAATTCTAAGGGTGAAATAGTATTATCTGCTGATAACAAGCTATTCAAATTCAACGGGAGCTATTTCACTCAATTTAATTCATCCCCGGAAGAGGGATTATTAAAAGAAGTTTTCTATGATTATCAAAATCAATTATGGATTTCAATAACAGGCAACGGAGTTTGGAGATTAATAAACAACAAGTGGCAACAATTTGAGCTGCTTCCATCAGATTGTTCAATCAGATATTTTTATGAAGATAGTCATAAGAATATCTGGTTTGCATCTTTTATTAAAGGGGTATTCAAATATGACGGCAATAAAATTGTTAATATCAATGAGAAACACGGATTAACCGACAACCGGGCAATGGCAATTAATGAGGATAGCCAAAACAATATTTGGGTGGCAACAAGGAACAAAATCAGTATTATAAAAAACGATAAGGTCATTGATACTCTGAGCGTCGATGACGGACTGTCTGGTAACATTGTTTATTCGCTGGGCAAATATGATAACAAGATGCTTATTGGTACTGCAGATGGATTTGCAATACATGACGACAACGAAATTAAATTTTTCACAACTGTAGAAGGATTATCAAGCAATGAAATTTCCGACGGAGATATTCCTGTAACTGCTGACGGTAAAGCATGGATAGCTTCAACAGCCGGAGTGTCAACTTTTGATCTAAAAAAATATCTGACTAAAAATTATTTTTCTAAAGCTTATTTGTCTAAAATTATTACTGATGAAGATACTGTTGAATTCAATTTTTTCAACCAAAGAGAAAATTTGAATGACCTAAAATTCAGCTCTAGTTTGGATTTTATTCATCTTGATTTGAATACAATTAATTTTCTAAAAGAAATTTCTTCATATAGATTCAAATTGAATAATAAAAACGAAACAACGAATTGGGTTTACTCCGATTCAAAAAGATTAACTATCGAAAATCCGGTTGCGGGAGAGTACAGTTTATTAATCGAAACGAAAAGTTTTGGAGAAGATTGGAAACCGGCTTATTCAATTGCGATTACTATTATTGATCCTTTTTATAAAACTAATTCATTTTATGCCGGAATGCTGATATTTACTTTAATTACGTCTTTGAGTTACTACCAATTCAATATGTATAAAAAAAGAAAAAACAAATACAGAACTTCCTCTTTCAACAAAGTTAAAAGCAGGGAATTAAAAGAGAAAATTATCAATTTGTTTGAAGTTGGGAAAACGTATAAGGATCCCAAAATAACTTTGCAACAAGTAGCAGATAAATTAAAAATTCCCAAAGAACATATTTCACAATTAATCAATTCTGAATTCGGACAAAACTTCAATGATTTTGTGAACACTTACCGTGTGAACGAAGCAAAAGAAATGCTTGCAAAAAATGGCGACTTAAAAATGCAGATACTCGAAATTGCTTATGAGGTTGGTTTCAATTCCAAATCATCTTTTAATACCGCCTTCAAAAAATTTACCGGACTTACACCCTCAGAATTTAAAAAGCGCAATTTAATTCACTCTTGATTGTTTGGTACCAATTTTCTGACCTCAATAATTCGTTTCAAATAATGATTCTGGGCGATTAAAACACCTCCTCCTCCCTAACTTGCAATTAAAAAACTAAACTTTGGAGAACTGATTATGCGAATTTTATTATTAACATCAATAGTATTAATTGTTGTTTTAATTACATCATGCGACGAAATAACCGGGCCGGGAGATCCACCAAATATCAGCCATTCGTTTTATTCTGTAGAAAATACTACACAAATTTTTGACACACCTGAACTCGAGTTTCACCCTCGGTGGTCAAATGACGGTACAAAAGTAGCATTTGCCCGTTTCAATGAACAAACATCTGAACTTGGGCTTTGGATCTGGGAAAAAAACACTGGTAATGTCAGACCAATTAGAACAGGCTTACGCGGTGATGTCTCCCCGACTTGGAGCCCAGACGACACACAAATAGCTTACGATGCAAGAGATAACAATGATGTTTCACAAATATTCATTGCTAATCTGAACGAT
>JANQIV010000211.1 GCA_028282005.1 Melioribacteraceae bacterium
GCGGATACCCCCCCTTAGACCTCGTAGTAATAAAAGAATTTCGAACAGCGGTGAAAAACGCCAATGAAAGACTAGCTGCTATCACCGGCGACGTCGGGCTTGTTTTCGGAACTATAACTGAAAAAATGGAAGATGTTGGAACCGGGGTTTATAATTCTGCTGCACTTTGCTACAACGGAAAAATTCAATTTGTGCAGGATAAAACACTTTTGCCTAATTATGATGTTTTTGACGAAGTGCGATATTTTGAGAGAGCCAAAGAAGTATTTGTTTACGAGTTTAAAGATGAGAAATTAGGCATCTCAATTTGCGAAGATATATGGAACGATGACGATTACTGGAAACACAGACTCTATGAAAGAGACCCGGTTTGCGATCTCGTTGAAAAAGGTGCGACTCTATTGATAAATGTTTCTGCAAGTCCATGGAATTACGGCAGAAGAGAAATCCGCAAAGAAATGCTTTCCACACTGACTAAAAATGATAAACTTCCGTTAGCTTATGTTTGTAATGCCGGAGCTCAGACAGACTTAATTTTTGACGGCGGCTCGATGTGCTTCGATAAGGAAGGAAGACTTTGTTTAGTAGGTAAAACATATGATGAGGATTTCTTCATTTTTGATACAGAAAAAAGTTATGATGAAATCGGACCAGTTTCCGGTTCTTACGAAGAAGAAGTTTTAAAAGCATTAACGTACGGGCTAAAAGATTACGCAAGAAAAACCGGTTTCCAAAAAGCATTGGTTGGACTTAGCGGAGGAATTGACTCTGCACTTGTTACTTACATTGCGGTACAGGCTTTCGGCAAAGAAAATGTTCAAGTGATAATGATGCCGTCGCAATATTCAAGTGAAGGAAGCGTAAAAGATTCTGAGAAACTTATTGAAAATCTGGGCATCCAATCACATAATATTTCTATTCAACCTGTGTTTGAAAAAGTGAAAGAAATGTTGGCTCTTGTTTTTGCTGGTACAGAAGAAGGGATTGCTGAAGAGAATATTCAATCCAGATTGCGTGGTGTGTATTTAATGGCCGTATCAAACAAGTTTAATTTAATGCTTTGTACTACGGGTAATAAATCTGAAATGGCGGTTGGTTATGCTACTCTTTACGGAGATATGAATGGCGCTCTTGGAATCATAGCTGATGTTTATAAAACTGAAGTTTACCAGATCGCAGAATATATTAACCGTGAAGAAGAGATTATTCCTAAGGAAATAATTAATAAAGCCCCGTCTGCCGAACTGCGTCCAAATCAAACAGACCAGGACTCTTTGCCACCTTATGAATTGCTCGATAAAATTCTAAAAATGTATTTGGAAGAATACAAAGAGTTCAACGAAATAAACGAAGAAATAAAAGACGAAGCAACTGTAAGAAAAGTATTAAAGTTAGTTGACAGAAATGAATTTAAACGTAAGCAAGCAGCACCAGCATTACGTGTGACAACAAAAGCATTCGGTTACGGAAGAAGATTCCCGATAGTTCAGGGTTGGGAGAGGACATAAAGATTTAATAGTTAGTTGTCATTCCCGCATGTTTTAAGCGGAAATCTAATTATTAAAGAAATGGATTCCGGCTCAAAAGATTACCGGAATGACAAGCAAATGAAAAAGAGTATTTCAAAAACTAAATAGATTAAATACTGAAATTATAGTAAAACTTTAATGAGAACTAAAAATGAGACATATAAAACCTTTATTGTTCATTGCCTTTTTAATTACTTCGATTGTAAGAATTAATGCCCAATTTGGAATTGAAGGCGATCTTGTAAAAATAGAAGCATTCACTTCGTTTGATAAATTCTACAAAGGAAGTGAATTTAAGATTGTAGTAAAAGCAGAAATAGAAGATACCTGGCACATCAACTCGAATTCCCCCAACGAAGACTATCTTATTCCGTCCAAACTTGAAATTGAATCTGAATCCGGATTTGAAATAGCAGAATTAAAATTCCCAAAAGCACACGATTACGAATTTGATTTTTCTGATAAACCTGTTTCTGTGTTTGAAAGTACAGTTTATATCGGAGCTAAAATAAATGTGCCGGAATCAGTTCAAGAGGGGAATCATAACTTAAAAGTTATTTTTTCGTATCAAGCTTGCAATAATGCCTCTTGCTTAGCTCCTACAAAAGTTGAAAAAGAAATTCAGATAGAAGTTGTAAATAACCAGACTCCAATAAATCAGATTAATGCTGATGTTATTTCTAAAGTAGAATTTGTTGAAGAAGTCGCTGCTATCAGTGATAGTGATGATGGCTCGCTAGCAAGCACTCTTGAATCAAGCAGTTTGTTCGTAAGTATAATTATTGTATTTCTTGGCGGACTAGCATTAAATTTAACTCCTTGTGTTTATCCATTGATACCAATTACAGTTGGATATTTTGGTGGACAAAGTGAAGGCCGAACAGGAAAACTTTTTGTTCTTGGAGTGTTTTATGTTCTTGGAATGGCTGTCACTTATTCCATAGTTGGAGTTGTGACTTCATTAAGTGGTGCTGTGTTTGGTGCTCTGCTTCAAAATCCAATTACAATTATTGCAATTGTCGGAGTGCTACTTGCTTTATCATTAAGCATGTTTGGAGTTTATGAATTTAAGTTACCTGACTCATGGGTAATGAAAGCCGGTGGAGCAAAGTCGGGAGCGTTTGGTGCTCTGTTTATGGGGTTAACTATGGGTATCGTTGCAGCTCCGTGTATTGGCCCATTTGTGATTGGACTTGTAACTTTAGTCGGTGCAAAAGGTGATCCTTTTTACGGCTTCATTATGTTTTTCTTTTTAGCACTTGGATTGGGAACACCGTATTTATTCTTAGCTCTATTCTCCGGAAAAATTAAAAGTTTGCCAAGAGCCGGATTTTGGATGGAGGCTATTAAACACATCTTCGGTTTTATTTTGATCGGGATGGCGATTTATTTCCTTCAACCATTGTTGCCAAAAGAAGTGACTTATTACCTGCTGCCGGTGTTCATGATTCTTGCTGCGTTGTATTTATTATTCTTTGACAAACTCGCGAATGACATTGTTGGGTTTAGAATTTTCAAAATAGTTTTCTCAATTGTAATCATTGCATTAGGTGCTTATTTACTTTGGCCGACAGAGAAAAGATCTCCTGATTGGTTAGCCTATTCGGATTCAGCTTATGAAGCTTCTTTAGCATCAAACAAAAAAATCATGCTGGACTTTTACGCTGATTGGTGTATCCCTTGTATCGAATATGATAAGCTGACTTTTACTGACCAAAGGGTGATTGATAAATCAAAAGAGTTTGATAATTATAAATTGGATTTAACCAAAACTATGTCCGAAGAGACTGAAAGGATTAGAAATAAATTTAAGATTGTTGGTATGCCTACAATAATCTTGATAGATTCAAAAGGCAATGAAGTAGAACGAATTACAGGCTTTTTAAACGCCAATGACTTTTTAGACATCATGTCAAAAATAAAATAATTTGATATTGTGTCGAATATTATTGCTATAGGAAAAAAAGGTTTCTAATTTAGAATAAGCAATATTAACTAATTGTTAACAAAAAATAAGAGTAAACGTAAGATGTCACAAGAAAAGGAAAACGGTGTTAAGATCGAAATAAAAGATCTTAATGAAGTAACTGTCAGATTTGCCGGGGATTCCGGTGACGGTATGCAGCTGACCGGAACTCAGTTTAGTGATACAACTGCATTAGTAGGAAACGATTTATCAACATTACCAGATTATCCTGCAGAAATTCGCGCCCCCGCCGGCACACTTTACGGCGTTAGTGGATTTCAGCTACATTTCAGTTCAAGCGATATTCATACACCTGGCGACGTGCCTGATGTATTGGTCGCGATGAACCCTGCAGCATTAAAGATTAATATTAAAGAAATAAAACCAACTGCTACGATTATTGTAAACGAAGACGCTTTTGATGCAAAAAACTTGAACATGGCTGGATGGGAAAATAATCCTTTAGAGGACGATACATTAGCC
>JANQIV010000212.1 GCA_028282005.1 Melioribacteraceae bacterium
CGGATTAATTGGCGATGTAAGAGCTGAAGATGAAATTATAAAAGTGTTGTTATCAAATGAAAATGATAATGTGATTCTTGCCTGTTTTGAAGGCTTGGGAAATATCAAAAGTGAAAAAAGCGTTGAAAGCATGGTTCCTTTTTATGAAAAAAATGAACTGTTCAGGCCAACAATAATTGAAGCGCTTGGGAAAATAGGTTCTGAAGATGCAGTTAAATTTATTTTAGAGAAGTACAGAGAAGAAGACGAAGTTACACAATATTCAATGATCGAAAGCTTAGGCCGCATCGGAAGTGTGGAGGCATTTTTCTTTTTAATTTCTGAATTAAAAAACATGTCCAGCGCGTTAACATGGGCTGCAATAAAATCATTAAAAGAATTAAAAGAAGTTCATAATCTCGATGTTCCTTTTGATGAACATATGAGAAACTCAATAATGATTACTTTAGTTGATGGAGATATTGAATACAAGAGAGCTGCAGCATCACTTATCTCTGTTTTTGAAGATAAAAAAATTGTTGAAGCTTGCTTAAAAATTTATGGTGAAGATCCCGAGATAGATGAATATATAAAAGCAAAGTTTTTTGAGAATCCGGTTTTTCTTTATCCACGCTTAACTGAATATATGAAACAAAAACCTGAAAATCTTAAAGCACTTTTTGACCTGCTTGCAAATGTTATTCAATATAATTCTGAGTCGCTCGCTTCATTATCTGAAATTGATATGAGAAATCTTTGCGATATGTTTGCAGATAATCTTGAAAACCCTGATGAAGAAATTAGAAGAAGTGCAATTGAGTTTTTGTTTTTCTGTTCTTTGGAAATGGCAGAAATGTTTATCGATACGATGTTGCAAGACGATAATTTCTGGAACAGGCTTAGAGTATTAGAAATTCTCGAAGGATTGGAAAGTGAAAAATTAATTGAAGTTGCTCAAATACTTAAAGAAGATCCTGAAGAGATGGTTAGAGAAAAAGCTTTAGAAATATTACAAAGTAATGGCATTAGCCATACAGAATCAAAGGTTTAATTATGCAACAATTTTCAGCAGCAACAACACTTAATAAAAAGCCTTTATTTAATTTTAATATTGGTTCCGGTACCGGAGTAAAGCTTGACGATAAAACTTTTGAAGAGTGGCGGAAATATATTTATGAACTTTGCGGAATATATTTTCAGGATAACAAAAAATACTTACTCGAAAGCAGGCTCCAAAAAAGAATTACTTATCTAAAGCTTGATTCTTTTGAAAAGTATTTGCAGTACGTAAAATTTAATCCGAGAAGAAACGAAGAACTAAAATATTTATATGAAGTTATTACAATTAACGAAACTTTCTTCTTTAGAAATCAGCCGCAACTTGATGCGTTAGTTTCTTCAGTTATCCCGGATATCATGAGTTCACCTTACAAAGTGAATAAAAACAAAATTAGAATCTGGAGTGCTGCTTCATCGTCAGGAGAAGAAGCTTATTCTATCGCAATGACTTTGAAAGAGATGGTAAAACCAAAATATCCTCATCTAAGTTTTGAAATAGTTGGTACTGATATTAGCCGTGCTGTTATTGGTACTGCCCAAAACGGAGTTTATAGAGAGTACTCAATCAGAAATTGTCCGGCATTTTATTTGAAAAAATATTTCAAAAAAGAAGGTTCAAATTTTCATCTTAGCCCGGAAATAAAAAACATGGTTAACTTTAAATTTCTTAATTTATATGACCAGCCGGGTATGAGAGCAATGGCAGGATTTGACGTAATTTACTGTGCAAACGTTTTAATCTATTTTGACATGAAATCAAAAATTCAGGTAATATCGAATTTATATAATTCCTTGAACAGAAGTGGATATTTGTTTATAGGTTATTCAGAAACGCTTCACGGAATTTCCAAAGCATTTAAATTAGTAAGTTTTCCGAAAACAATAGGATATAAAAAAGAGTAGGATTAAGAAATGAAAAAAGTAATACTTGTTGCTGATGATTCTCCTACGATCAGAAAGTTTGTTTCATTCGCGTTAACAATGCGGGGATTCGAAGTTGTTGCTGCCTCTGACGGTATGGAAGCAATCGAGTATCTTCCTTCGAAAAAGTTTGATCTGATCATTACAGATCTGAATATGCCTAACCTTGACGGATTTGAACTAATAAAATCAGTCAGGGAAAATGAAGAATATTCCGAAATACCAATTATTATTCTATCTTCATTGGCAGGAAGTGATGACATCGAAAAAGGAATGAGCTACGGTGCAAACTCTTACTTAGTAAAGCCGTTTGATCCAAAGAGAATTCAATACGAAGTAGCAAAATATTTAAATTAAATAATAGGGGAAGTTCAATGGACCTCAAATTTTTAGTAGTAGATGACTCTGTAACTATGCGTCGCATTGTTATCAACTCGTTAAAAAATCTTGGCTATACAAGTTATGTAGAGGCAACCGATGGTAAAGATGCCTTGGCCAAATTAGCAGCTGACAGTTCTATTAATTTTGTAATTACGGATTGGAATATGCCCAACATGACTGGGTTAGAATTAAGTCAAGCAATACGCGGCGATGCAAATCTTTCAAAGTTACCAATTTTGATGGTTACTACTAGAGGAGTAAAAGAAGATATTGTTCAGGCACTGGCTATTAAGGTAAATAATTATGTAGTGAAACCGTTTACTCCGCAAGTTCTTAAAGAAAAATTAGATGCAATTCTTGCGAATTTATAATAGGGGATTGAAATGTCAAATTCAATAAGTAACATGAACCAGGTTTTTGATAAGCTTAAAGATCTCAAGACCATCTTTAAACTAGGTGAAAAGGTAATTCCGATTATTCAAAACCTTATCCAATTTATGGGCGAGATAGTTCCACTTCTAGAAACGATAAATAAATCAATTTCCGACAGCACTCAAAAAATACCGCAGGCAACTAATCAGATAAATGATGTAACTAGTGCAACTGAATTAGCCACAACGGAAATTCTTGATTTAGTTGATGAAACATCTAATCAGTTAATGGAAGTAGATAAAGTAATTGGCGAAATAAAAGAACGCGATAAACAAGCTAATGAAAAATTTGACGAATTAGTCAACAAACTAAATGGTGATGAAACTCTAGTTAAATTAATAAATGAGTATAAAGAATTAAAAGATAATGGTTCAAACATAGATTCAATAAGTGAAACAATGCAGAAAATAAATGATAATTCCTATAAAATAACATTATCATTGCAAGTGCAAGATATAACATCTCAGCAGCTATCTGCAGTTAACCACTTAATAGAATCTGTTAATGATAAATTAACTACAATGGTTCAAGAAATTGATCACTCGGATATTAAGCAAGATTTTGAGCACATAAGTGCATCGATACCCCAAGGTGTTTCATTTGATGCCAATGCAAAATACGATCCCGGGCACGATAGACAGGATAAGGTTGACGAAATAGTTTCTGAAAACCAAGAAAAAGCAACACAAGAAGACATTGATAAATTATTCTCATAGAAGAAAAAATGGACGATACAATAACAACAGATTATAGTTTACTTAATGATCCCGAAATGGCGGAAATTTTTGACGGGTTTATTGTTGAGACAAAAGAAATTTTGGAAAAGCTTGACCTTGATTTAGTTGAGCTTGAAAAAAGGCCTGAAGATACTGAACTTCTAAATGAAATTTTTAGATCGTTCCACACAATCAAAGGTACTTCCGGATTTTTAGGTTTGGTTAAACTTCAGAAACTAACTCACAAATGTGAAGACATTCTAAATAAGCTACGTAAAGGTGAAGCGATTGCTACTCCGAAAATTATGGATAGCATCTTAAAATCTTTTGATCATACCAGTGAATTAATTAGAGTAATTGAAGAAACCAAAACCGAAGATCACAACATAGATGAAATTCACAGTGAGTTAGAGAAAGTATTTATCGAACTCGAAACCGGAGTAGCTCCGGAGCCTGAAAAAGAAGAAGCGAAACCGGTTGAGGAAAAACCTAAAAAACAAGCATCTAAAAAGACTACTGCAAAAAAATCCTCTAAGAAAAAGCAAGAACCAAAGGTAGAAGAAAAACAGGAAGAGGTAGTAAAAGAAGAGCCCGAAGAAGTAAAAGTTGAACAGCCTGAAGTAATTGAAGAAGAATTGGTTGAAGAAGAAGTTGAACAGGAAGAGGAAGTACCTGTTCAAGCAAAAGCTGAACAACCGAAAGAAGTAAAAGTACAAAAACAAGCCGCACAGTCTTCCGCGAAAAAAGGTGATAATTCAATTCGTGTTGATGTAAACCGATTGGATGATTTATTAAACTTTGTTCAGGAATTAGTGCTTGGCAGAAATAGATTATCACAAATCAATAATGAAATGTCTATACAGTACGAAGGTACTAAATTATCAAGAGATTTAGCCGACACTGCCAGACAAATCGATTTGATGACAACTGAACTCCAACTTGCCGTAATGAAAACAAGAATGGTAAAAATCGGCAAAGTATTTAACAGATATCCAAGATTAGTGCGCGATCTTAGCCGAGATATGAATAAAGAAATTCAGTTGGAAATTAGAGGCGAAGAAACCGAATTAGATAAAACCCTTATTGAAGAAATTAATGATCCATTGGTTCATATTATTAGAAACTCATGTGACCACGGACTCGAAACTCCGGAAGAAAGAAGGCTGAATAACAAAGATCCGAAAGGAACAATAATTTTAGCCGCCGAACATGAAGGTAATAATATAATTATTACTGTTGAAGACGATGGTAGAGGAATTGATCCTGAAAAAATAATAGCAAAAGCAATAAGTAAAGGAATTATTACTCAAGAGAAAGCAAACGAACTTTCCAAAACAGAAGTTTATAATTTACTTTTTGCTCCTGGATTTTCGACTGCAGAGAAAGTAACAAATGTATCCGGGCGTGGTGTTGGAATGGACGTTGTAAAAACAAACGTTGCCAAACTTCGTGGAATTATTAACGTTGAATCTGAAGTTGGTAAAGGAACAAAGATTATTATTAAGTTGCCTCTCACACTTGCAATTATTCAAGGTTTGTTAGTTGAGATAGGCGGTGAAACGATTGTAGTTCCTCTAAACTCGGTAATTGAAGTTGTTCGTTTATCCAAAGAAGATATTTACATGGTCAATCAGACTGAGTGTATTAAGCTTAGAGACCACGTACATCCGTTAATTGATATTGACGAAGCACTTTATGGTTCAAAAGGAAACGGGCACGAAAAAGATCACCACTTTATTGTGATTGTTGGTATTGCAGAAAAAAGATTCGGTTTAAAAGTCGATAGATTGATTGGGCAAAATGAAGTAGTAATCAAATCACTTGGTAACTATTTAGGCAATATTGATGGTATTGCTGGTTCAACAATTATGGGCGATGGCAAAGTTGTAATGATTGCAGACATAGCCGAATTAGTTCATAAAATTATGGATAAAAAGTGATAGAAAAAATTAAAGCTGTTGTTATTGATGACTCTGCATTTATGAGAAAATCGTTGTCAATTATCCTAAAATCTGATCCTGATATTGAAGTTGTGGGAACGGCAAAAGACGGAGTTGAAGGTGTTGAACTTGTTAAAAAAGTTAAGCCTGATATTGTAACTCTTGATATTGAAATGCCGAGAATGAATGGATTGGATGCTTTAAAGATAATAATGAAAGATGCTCCTACTTCAGTAATCATGGTTAGTTCACTAACTACTGACGGAGCCGAGGCTACAATAAAAGCCTTAGAAATTGGTGCCGTAGATTTTATTCCCAAAGAAATGTCTTTTGTTAGTGTTAATATTATTAATATAAAAGAAGACTTAATCAGAAAAGTAAAAACGATTGTACGAAATAAATTTATTAAAAATCGTCTTCATAAATTAAAAGGAAGCGATCCTGGAATTGAAAGAGAAGCAATTCCAAGATTTAGAACTTCAAAAGAATTACCAAGATTGGGTTATAAAGCTGTTGCGCTTGGAATTTCAACCGGTGGACCGCTTTCATTACAGAAACTAATTCCTCATATCAACGGAAAAATGAATATCCCTTTTTTTATTGTGCAACACATGCCGCCTAAGTTTACAAAGTCTCTTGCTGATAGGTTGAATAACATGTGTCCGCTTAATGTAAAAGAAGCGGAAAATAGAGAAGAAGTAAAAAACGGTACAGTTTATATTGCTCCGGGCGGTTTTCACATGAAGACTTATAAAGGAAGCAATGGCAAAATTTATATTGAAATAGCTGAGATGCCTTCTGATACATTACATAAACCGTCGGTTGACGTGATGATGCAGTCAGTGCTTCAGGTATATTCAAAATATACTCTTGGAGTAATAATGACAGGAATGGGAAAAGATGGATTGGAAGGCATTAAAGAATTAAAAAGATTGGGTGGGTATTGTTTGGCACAAGATGAAGATTCCTGCGTTGTTTACGGTATGCCCAAAGCGGTTGTTGACGCCGGTTATGCAGACGTAATTGCCCCGCTCGAAAAAATTTCAGAAATTATTAACAAGGCAGTATAATGAGCGAAGATTTTCAAGACGCGATGTATCGCGAAATAAACTATGATAAAAGCAAAAATAAATCCAGCATTATTCCCTCTGAAGAGGCGAATATAATAGGATCTGCGAAAATATCTGTTGAAGAAGATAGCCACGAAGGTGTGAAAATTATTCTTAAAAAAGATGAAGAAGAGAATATCAAAGAAATTAAATTTGTATGTTCTTGCGGAGAAACCAAATCCGTTATTCTCGATTACAATGAAGAATAATTATCAAGTGTCTATAATTAGCCACTAAATTTTAATCATCCCTTAAAAATCAACCATAATAATTACATTTCACTGGCATTAGTTTTGAGTTCTTTCATAAAAAAGAATTCAAGGCAATGGGAAATACAACAAATCAATTAGTAGAAAAGCTTTTAGATTATACAACCCTAAAGCAAAAAGTAATAAGCAAAAATATCGCTAATTCAAACACAAAGGGTTATAAAAGAGAAGATGTAAAGTTTGAATCATTTCTAACCCAAAGCATGTCAGCTTCTTCCTTAAAAACCACAAGTGGAAAACACATCACAGCCAATCAAATTGAATTACCTGATCAAGGTAAAATCAACATTATCCGTGACGAAAGTGCTGGTAATTTAGATGGTAATACTGTTGACGTTGATAAAGAAATGGCAGATATGGCAAAAAATACAATGATGTTCAAATTTGCGGCAAGAAAAATTAACGGATACTATACTAAGCTGCAAAATGTAATTAAAGGAGGTCGGTAATGGGCGATATCACCCCTAATTTCTCATCTTTTAATATCAGTGCAAAAGGCATGAGCATTCAGAAAAAAAGAATGGATATAGTTGCCGAAAATATTGCTAATACAAACACTACTAAAACTGATGACGGTACACCATATAAAAGAAAGTATTTAACAATTCAAACAGAAGGCGGGTTTGAAGGAAAATTTAATGCAGCCAACAATTCATTGAATATGAAAATGAGTACCACAAAAGCAGGGCATATTTCATCTGCCGGAACAACTGGTTCTGAAAGAGGAATGGCACCTGAAGTTAGTTTTGATATGGAAGTTAACAAAGACAGGAGGAAAGGTGAAATGGTTTTTATGCCAGATCACCCTGATGCTGATGAAGACGGATATGTTGAAATGCCGAATGTTGATGTAATTACAGAAATGATTGATATGATAAGTGCAACTAGAAATTATGATGCAAATGTAACAGCTTTTAACGCAACTAAACAATTGTACAGAGATTCTTTGGAGATTTAAGATGAAGATTGCTACTAATACCATTGGGAATTACAACCCATATGTTACCAATAAAATGAAAGTTACAAACCATCAACCAAAAGTTGAACAGACTACAAAACTTACTCCGAAGAATGATGTAAATAATATCAAAGGGAATGAGGAATTATCAAAAGAAGAAAAAACTTTTTTTGCAAAATTATATCCTGATCAAAGTGAAGAAGTAAGAAACTATCAATTCTATCAGAGATCAGGAAAAATGAAAAGTGTTTCGTTGGGTTCACTAATTGATAGAAGAGGCTAAAATGAAAATTACAGGTGTAAACGGATTTATAAATAAATTACCCGGTGCCCAGGAAGTTAACAAACCTACTTCTACTAAATTCGGAAACATGTTAACTGATTTTGTCAAACAAGTAAATACTGATCAAAATAATTCCAGGCAAATGACAAAAGATTTAATTGAAGGCAAAGATGTTGAATTACACGAAGTAATGATCGCCGGACAGAAAGCGAAAACAAGTTTAGAACTTTTAATAGAATTAAGAAATAAAACTTTAGATATGTTTAAAGAATTGCAGAGGATACAATAAGTGGAAAATAACACAGGTTCAATGGGTGCTTTATTTGGAATTTTTAATAAACTGTCAATGCAGCAGAGAATGTTGCTTGTTGGGATATTTGCAATATCGCTGGTTTTATTGGGCTTTGTCATTTTTGTTTTTAATGAACCGAATTATGTTAAACTCTATTCAGACCTTGCCCCTGATGATGCCTCAGCGGTATTAGATCATCTCAGCAGCCAGAAAGTAGCTTACAAAATTGATGATAACGGAACAACCATTAGTGTACCAAAAGATAAAGTACATGAGTTGCGTTTCGCTTTTGCTGCAAAGGGAATTCCAAACTCTGGAGTGATTGGTTATGAAATTTTTGATAACAACACTCTGGGTATGTCGGAGTTTATGCAGAAGCTAAACTTTAAACGGGCTTTGGAAGGGGAACTCGCCCGAACGATTATGCAGCAGACAAATGTTGAAGCTGCACGTGTGCATATTGTATTTCCGGAGAAGTCTATATTTAAAGAAGAACAAAAAGAACCGACAGCATCTGTAGTATTAAATTTAAGGCCTGGTTCGGATATTGGCCAAAAAAATATTACTGCAATGACAAACCTTGTTGCAAGTAGTGTTGAAGGATTGAAGCCTTCGAAAGTAACAATTCTTGATTCAAAAGGAAGAATGCTCACAAGGAATGATGAAGAAAATGAATTTTCAGTTGCAACCGGTAAACAGTATGAAATAAAAAATTCGGTTGAAAGTTATATGGCAAAAAAAGCACAAAGTATTTTGGATAATGTGCTTGGCTATGGTAACTCAGTAGTAAAAGTTAATGCTGATTTGGATTTTAAACAAGTTGAAAAAACTATTTCCTCTTATGATCCTGAAGGACAGGTTGCTATAAGCGAGCAGCTTGTGAAATCGGAAAGCGTTGGCTCTTCAATCGGTGATTCAAGTGCTGTGTTAACAGAAAATGCAACGACTAATTATGAGATTAGTAGTTCCGTTGAAAGAGTTATTGAAGGTACGGGTACAATTAATAGAATTACAGTTGCAGCAGTAATCAACGGTATTGAGAGAGAAGTTACCAACGGAGATGTTACCGAAACAGTTGTTGAGCCAAGAGATCAGCAGCAGCTTCAACAACTAGAGCAAATCATTAGGCGGGCTGTTGGAATTGATGATACACGCAACGATGAAATATCAATAATAAGTATTCCTTTTGAAACACAATTTGCAAAGCCAATTCCTACTGTAGAAAAATCGCCGTTTGATGATGTAAAAGAATGGTCAAACTTCCTATTAATATTCATTGCGATTGGCGCATCAATGTTTGTGCTGAAAGGATTAATGAAAAAACTTAAAGAAGAAAAAATTGTTATTGGAACTTTAGGCGGAGCAGGTGGAGGTAATTTTAATGATAACTCATTCAACGATTTGAATGCTTCTTTGGCTACACCATCAATTTCTACTGAGGCACTTGGAGGGGGTGGGGGTGAAATGCCAAAGCTCCAGTCAACAATGTCGAAAAGGAAAAAACAAATCTTGCAGATTGGTGACTTGGAAGATGAAATAACTGATGAAGCTCAAGAAAAGAAAGTGCAGCGTGATAAGATTACAAATTACGTTTCCAAAAAACCTTCAGAAGCAGCAAAACTAATTAATTCTTGGTTGAGGGAAGATGAGTACTAAAATAGGTAACAAAAATATAAGAGACGTAACAAAAAACGATCTCAGCGGTATTCAAAAAGCAGCTCTGTTATTAATTGCTTTAGATGTTGATACTGCGTCTTCGGTATTTAAACATATTGATCCGGCTGATATTGAAGCGATCTCGGCAGAAATTACGAAAGTTAGAAATATTCCATCACATGTTGTTGATCAAGTAATGCACGATTATTACGAAATGGTAACAGCCAATGAATATGTGCTTGAAGGTGGTTTGGAATATGCACAACAAGTTTTGGAAAAATCTTTCGGTATGGCGAAAGCTCTTGAGATAATTGAGAAAGTAAAAAACATAACTACTCTGCATGGTTTTGACGTTTTGAAAAAAGCGGACTCAACTCAGTTAATAAATTTTTTAAATAAAGAGCATCCGCAAACAATTGCATTAATATTATCTCACTTAAGCCCGGATCAAACGGCAGAGGCATTAAAAGAATTACCGGACGATTTGCGAGGTGATGTGGTTTACCGTATTGCAACGCTGGGAAAAATATCTCCACAAACACTGAAACGAATTGAACAAGTGGTTGACGAACTTGCTGGTTACTCGATTAATCAAACTATGGGTAAACTTGGTGGTCCGAAGAGTGTTGCTACAATTCTTAACAGAACAAACGTATCTCTAAGTAAAGAAGTAATAGATACAATTGAAGATAAAGACGAGGAAGTAGCTTTAGAAATTAAACGGTTAATGTTCATATTTGACGATATTGTCCACTTGCAAGACAGAGATATTCAAGCCTTGCTTAAAGAAGTTGATAGAAAAGATTTAGCATTGTCACTAAAGATTGCAGAAGATAAAGTTAAAAACAAAGTTTATTCAAACATGTCTGAAAGAGCTGCTGACTTATTGAAAGAAGAATTACAGTTTATGGGTCCAACTAGACTGAAGGAAGTTGAATCTGCTCAAGCAAGAATAGTTGATACTATAAAGATGCTTGAAGAAAAAGAAGTAATCAATATCAGCTTCAGAGGAGGAGCAGAAGAAGTTTATGTCTGATGTTATAAAGTTAAGCGTTGGGCCAAAAAAGAAAAATGTTAAAGCGTTCGTGCCGGAGAATGGGGCAGACTTTTCCAATTTCCAGACTTTTGACGAAGAAGCAATGCAAAAGAAGGAGCTAGAGAAAAAATTTAACAAGACATTTCAGGAAGGTTACGATAAAGCCAAAAATGATTTGGAAGAAGAATATTCAAATCAGTTCATACAAAAGACTGAAGAGTTTTACTCAATACTTTCTTCGTTTGAACAAAAATTGATCAGCTATGAAGAAGCATTTGAAAAAATTGTTGTTGAAATCTCAACTAAGATAGCAGAAAAAGTATTGAGAAGAGAAATTGTAAGTAAAAGTGTTGTTGCTAGTGCTCTGAGTGATTCGGTAAAGAAAGTACTCGGAGCAAATGAAGTAATAATAAAAATTAATCCGGCTGATTTAGATATAATCTCTTCAGATGGAACAATAGAATCACTTGAAAGGAGTTTTTCTAAAATAAAATTTGAAGAAGATAAAAGTATTGAAAAAGGCGGATGCTTTATCGAAACAGAAATCGGTAATGTAGATTCGCGAATAGGAACACAGTTGGAAGAAATTACAAGAAAACTTGAGCAAAGCTTAGAAAAAGAAGAAGGTTAATTTGGATTTAGCTGACGCATATATTGATAAGTTCGGAAAAATTATTAACTCTACCGAAACATTAAAAATAAACGGTAGGGTTACAGATGTTATCGGATTAATAATAGTGAGCATTGGTCCAAATGTATCTTTGGGTGAGATTTGTTCAATAGTGAATAAAGACGGAAAAGAAGTCTGTAAAGCTGAAGTTGTTGGTTTCAAAGAAGGAAAAGTTTTGTCTATTGCATTGGGAGAAGTTGAAAACATATCTCCCTCATGCGAAATAATTGCATCCGGAAAATCATTTAGTGTTAAAATAGGGGAACAGTTACTCGGCAGAGTGATTGACGGAATGGGAAATCCCATTGACGGAAAAGGTGAATTAGTTGGAGTGCAAGATAGAACAGTTTACCGTGATCCGCCGAATCCGCTTAACAGAAAAAGAATTGAGGCACCTTTACAAACCGGTGTGCGGGCTATTGATGGTTTACTTACAACCGGTAAAGGTCAGCGTGTAGGTATCTTCGCTGGCAGTGGTGTTGGTAAAAGCGTAATGTTGGGAATGATAGCGCGTAACACAAATGCTGACATTAGTGTTATTGTTTTGGTTGGCGAACGTGGTAGAGAAGTAAGAGAATTTATTGAAAAAGATCTTGGTGAAGAAGGACTAAAAAGATCTGTTGTAATTGTGGCTACAAGTGATAAACCGGCTTTAATGAGAATTAAAGCAGCGTTCATTGGAACAACCATAGCAGAATATTTTAGAGATATGGGCAAAGATGTTGTTTTGATGATGGATTCTGTTACACGATTTGCTTTAGCACAAAGGGAAATCGGATTGACGATTGGTGAACCACCTACAACCAAAGGCTACACACCATCTGTATTTGCTATATTGCCTAAGCTGCTTGAAAGAGCGGGTACTTCTGTAAAAGGTTCGATCACCGGGTTTTATACCGTACTTGTTGACGGCGACGATATGACTGAACCGGTGGCAGATGCTGTAAGATCAATACTTGACGGGCATATTGTTCTTTCAAGAAAGATTGCGAATAAAGGGCAGTATCCGGCCATTGATCCGTTACAAAGTGTGAGTCGTGTAATGCCAGATATTGTGAATGATGATCACAGACTGCGAGCAGTTGAGTTTAATGAAATTTTGCAAACCTACAATGAAGCGGAAGATTTAATAAACATAGGCGCATACGTGAAAGGTAGTAATCCGCAAGTTGATCATGCTCTTGCGAATATAATTTCACTTAGAAAATTTTTGAAGCAAGACATGAAAGAAAAGGCAATGTTCAAAGATACGGTTAACAGGCTATACACAATTATTCAACAACCTCTGGTATAGTTATGGGAAAGTTCAAGTACAAATTTGAAAATATTCACCGCATAAAAAAGACACTTGAAAAAAAGGTTCAAAGGGAAATTTCAGAGATTGAACTCGAAATAGATAAACGAAAGAGTGACATAAAAACATTATTGGCTGAAAAACATAATAAACAAGCAGAACTAAAAAAAAGAAAAACTCTGAAAGTTTCGGAGCTTCAGTTTCACGAACAGTTTTTTAACAATATAGACGCAAAAGTTTTGGAGCTTAGCCAAGAAATTGAAAAGCTAAATGAGATACGTGAACAGAAAATGGAAGAGTTGATAGAAAAATCTAAAGAAACTAAAATGTTTGAAAAACTGGAAGAAAAACATTTTGAGAAATTTCAAAAAGAAGAAAACAAATTAGAACAGTTGGAAATGGATGATATTGCTACAAAAAAATTTGTAAGGAGTAAATAGAAGTGAAAGCGGCAGTTTATGTTATGGTATTTGCACTTGCATTTGTTACAACAACCATTGCAATAATATTTTTGAATGAAAAATTTGCAAATATTTTTGCATTCAACTTCGGGCCCAATCCGGAAAATACACCGATAATGGTTGTTGAGGACAGTGAAGGTGAAACCTTTAAGGCAAGTTTAAATTCTTATAAAAAAGATGTTGTTGAAGCTGTAAAAGCTGAAGTTTACGACGACATTAAAGAAGGAATAATCGATTCGATAAAAGAGCTACCTGCAAAATCGGAATTTGAAAATTTATCAAAACAAGTTGAGCAGACAAAACGGGTAATTAACGATTACAGAAAAAAAGAAGCAGAAAAACAACAATTAGAAAATTCATTAGCAAACAAGGAAAAGGAACTAGAAAACCTTAAAAAACAGCGTGAAAAAGAAGAAAATGAAGAATATGAAGCTTGGGTAAAATCCACTGTTAAACTCTTTGAAACTATGGATTCGAAAAAAGCTGCTAAAATTATTTCCGAATACTCCGATAATGTTGCCAGAGACTTGATTTATAAAATGAAAAAGAAAAAAGCAGCAGAAATATTATCTAATTTAAATACAGAAAAAGTTATTCAATTAACTCAGGCAAAACAATGATGCTATTCAATCCTCTATTTGTTCAAAATAGCCCGGCAGATGGCGCTGCCAATTTAAAGCAGAATAAATTGAACCCGAACGGTTATTTATTCTCGGACATTATAAATGTCTATATGGGCAATGAAGAAGGCATGGATGGCCAAGTTAAAGAGTTTAACCCGGAATCGGTTGAAGCAGTTGTTCTGAATCTTGAAAAAGATATACCAATCAGCACAGACGGCGAATCGATTAAAAGTAAGTTTGAGCAGCTTGAAAAATATTTGCTTCAGTTTAAACCTGATGCAAAAACTGAAGAAGCTGCATCGGAAATTAAAGTAGAAAATAAAAGTGTCTCGCTAAAAGAGATAAAAGAAATTTTTGCGAACTTAGTTGATCCGGAAATCACTGACGGAGCAGAAGAGCTTAATGATGAAGAAATTGCCAAAATTATAAACAAACTTAATAATGGTGATGGAATTTCTATTAGCTTTGTTGGCGAGAAAGAAGTTGTAAATATTAACATTTCTAAGGAAGTAGCAGAAGATTTAACTAGACTTTCCAAAGAAGGAAATAGTAAAGTTTTCAATTTGAACTTCTCAATCGTTCATGATAACTATAAGCCTACGGAAACTCAGGGTGATAAGGTTGTTCCTTCTGAGTACAGAGCTCCGGTTTTAGTTAGCGATAATAAAGAAATTAAGTATACTTCAAAACCTTCCTTGAAAATTTATTCTTATCAAAAGAATGACGATCAAACAAATGAAAAGTTAATTGATCTGACTAAACTACCTGGTAAACCTGAAGAGATGTACACTTCCACTAAAAGTGTGAACAATACAATTGTTTTTGAAGATGCGCAAAATTTTAACATTAAAGAAGCACAGACAAAATTAGCTGCAGAAGTTAAATCCGAAAATATTAAAAATAATCCGAAACCAAATGTTGTTGAAACAGTTACATCAAATTCAAAAACTGAAAAGGTAGCTCCTGAACCATCAGTGGCTAAAGACAAACCGGTAATTGAGAATGAAGT
>JANQIV010000213.1 GCA_028282005.1 Melioribacteraceae bacterium
TTTAGGGCCGGTTATTTTCTTTGCTGTATTATTTTTTGTTGATTTTAATGGCAATGAAAATGCTGTGTTTACAGCAGCAGCTGCCGCACTAATTGCAACTTGGTGGATCACAGAGGCTATACCAATTGCAGTTACTGCACTAATTCCAATGGTACTTTTCCCGCTATTTGGAATTCTGAAAGGAAGTAATGTTGCCCAATCTTATATTAACTCAACGATCTTTCTTTTTATTGGCGGATTTATACTCGCAATTGCAATGCAGAAGTGGAATTTACACAAAAGAATTGCTTTGAATTTAATTTCATTTTTCGGAAAAAATCCTTCCACTACAATTCTGGGGTTTATGATTGCATCGGCTTTTTTGTCTATGTGGATTTCAAACACGGCAACTGCAGTTATGCTTTTACCAATTGGAATGGCATTGTTGCTAAAAGTTGAAGATGAATTTGGGAAAGATAATTCCAAAACTTTTGCAATTGCTTTAATGCTCGGGATTGCATATTCCTGTTCAATTGGCGGAATTGCGACTCTCATCGGTACACCGCCGAACTTAGTTTTCCACAGAATCTATGCGATTGTTTTTCCCGATAATCCAGAAATTACATTTGGGCAGTGGATTATATTTGGGCTCCCACTTTCTGTCTTTATGTTGATTACGGCCTGGCTATTATTGACTAAAGTGATTTACAAACCAAACTCAATTCTTTCGTTTGACAAAGAAATTATTAATGAACAAAAGAAAGCACTTGGCAAACTGGCTTTCGAAGAAAAAGCTGTATTAGTAGTTTTTATTTCAACAACTCTGCTTTGGGTTTTCAGAAATGATCTTCAGCTTGGTTTTGTTAAAATTCCCGGCTGGTCAAATTTAATTGTAAATGCAAAAATGATTGATGACGGGACTGTTGCGGTTGCAATGGCAATCTTACTTTTTATTATTCCGGCAAGGTCTAATAATGAAACAAAACTTTTGAATGTAAAAGCATTCCGTGAAATTCCGTGGGAAATTATAATTTTGTTCGGCGGTGGTTTTGCTCTTGCGAAAGCTTTTATTTCAAGCGGACTTTCGGAAATTATCGGTGGAAAATTTGCTGCCCTTGAAGGAGTCCCGATATTTTTTATCATATTAATACTTTGTATTTCTGTTACTTTTTTAACTGAACTTACTTCGAATACCGGTACTTCGGAAATTATATTACCGATACTTGCTGCTCTTTCTACTCAATTAAATACTGAAGCATTGCTATTAATGATACCTGCAACTATCTCTGCTTCAATGGCCTTTATGATGCCAGTGGCAACTCCGCCGAATGCAATTGTTTTTGGCAGTGGTAGAATCAGAATTCCGGAGATGGCTAAGGCTGGAATAATTCTCAACATTATTGGTGCTGTTGTAATTTCAGCTTATTGTTATTTTTATTTTAGTTAAGATTGAATCCTCACTATTTGTTTTGCATCCTACTCAATAAAAAATTGGGAGATAAAATGAGTTACTACATGTCCAAATTAGTTGACTATCCTTACGAAGAAGCACTAGTAAAAATTACCGAAGAATTAAAGGAAGTAGGTTTTGGGATTTTAACAGAGATTGATGTTAAAGAAACACTAAAGAAAAAAATTGATGTGGATTTCAGAAAATACAAAATCCTTGGTGCTTGCAATCCGAACTTTGCGCATCAGGCTTTACAGATTGAAGATAAAGTCGGAACTTTAATGCCTTGTAGTGTAATTGTTCAGGAAAAAGAAGGAGGAAAATCTGAAATTGCAATCATGGATCCGCTTGCGGCAATGGCTGCAACCGGTAATGAAGGCTTGAGAGGATTTGCTGAAGAAGTAACTAAATTATTGAATAATGCATTAGAAAAAGTTTGATCACTTTAAAAATGCATTAGATTTTGCATTGCCGGGATTGTAACTGTTTTGTATAATCCCCTATCACAAAACAATTACAATCCCCCATGAAAAAAACAACTATTAGTTTTGTTTGTTTTCTTCTATCCTTTCTATTGGTTTTTCAGCTAGTTGATTTTAATCCAACTGTTGAACGGAAAGTGCCCAAAGAACTTCCCAATGATTGGTTTTTAGCTCAGAGAGTTTTTCCTCAACAAGAATTAAATTATGATCTCTTCAAAAAGGCTGTTAAACAATCGCAAGCTTTAAGTCTACGCAAAAGTAACGACAGCCGGAAATGGCAATTGGCAGGTCCAACAAATATTGGTGGGCGAATATCAGATATTGAACTTCATCCATCTTCGTTTGATATTATTTATGTAGGCGCTGCTTCGGGCGGGGTATTCAAATCTATTGACCGTGGAGAAAACTGGACACCAATTTTTGATGATGCCGTGAGTTTGTCAATTGGGGATATTGCGATTGATCCTAACGATTCTCAAACAATTTATGTTGGTACCGGTGAAGCTAATGCCGGTGGCGGCTCAATGACTTACGGCGGCTTCGGGATTTATAAATCAACAAATGCCGGTGAAAGTTGGGAAAATATTGGTTTGGAAAAAACTAGATACATTTCGCGGATTGTTATTGACCCATCAAACACGGACAAAATATTTGTCGGCGCAATGGGAAAATTATTTAATAAAAATAATGAAAGAGGAATTTACCGCTCAACCGATGGTGGAAAAAACTGGGAAAATGTTTTATTTATTTCAGATTCAACCGGCTGTATTGATTTAGCTATCAATCCGCAATCACCAAATATTGTTTATGCTGCTATGTGGGAAAGAAGAAGAAGTCCATATTTGAGAAATTACGGCGGCATAACCTGTGGAATTTACAGATCAAAAGATGGCGGTAATAACTGGACCCAATTAACGAATGGACTACCAAATGATTTTGAAAAAACCGGTAGAATTGGTTTGGCAATTTCAAATTCGAATCCAAATGTTATTTACTCTATTTACGTTGATAATTACGGATATTTCAAAGGAGTTTATAAAAGTGAAAACGGCGGAGATTTATGGTTTGATGTAACGGGCAATTTGCCTGCTAATATATTTTCAAGTTTTGGCTGGTGGTTCGGAAATATCAGAGTTGATCCAAATGATCCCAATATAATATTTGCACTAGGTTTGAGGCTTTATAAATCTGTTGTTGGTGGAAACACTTGGACTGAAGTAACAAATGGTGTACACGTTGATCAGCATGGTATGTATATTCATCCGCAGAATAGTAACGTTATTTATTTGGGTAATGATGGTGGAGCATATATTAGCAATAACGGAGCTGAAACCTGGAAAAAATGGTTCAACTTACCGATTACACAATTTTACACTTGTGAAGTTGATTACTTAGATCCTGACAACTTATATGGCGGAACTCAGGATAATTCCGTAATACGAACAATTACCGGTAGCACAGATGATTGGAATATTATTTCACTTGGCGATGGATTTTATGTTTTGGTTGATCCCACCGATAACAATTACGTTTACTTGGAATCACAATTCGGTTACATTGAAAGATCTATTGACGGTGGGCAATCTTTTAGGGATGCGAGAAATGGAATATCCGGTAGAGATAGAAGAAATTGGAATGTCCCAATTGTTTTTGATCCTACTGATCCTTCTATTTTATACACCGGGACACATAGAGTCTATAAGTCTGTAGACAGAGCAGAATCGTGGTTCACAATTAGCGATGATTTATCAAAAGGGAATAATCATTATACACAGGGTATGCCATATTACGGTTTTGCAACATTAACAACAATTGCTGTTTCAAAGTCTAGTCCTCAAACGATTTATGCCGGAACAGACGATGGTAATGTGGCTGTTACTTTTGACGGCGGCGGCAATTGGCAAATAATTTCTGACCAACTTCCGGTTCGCTGGATAACCCGTGTTGCTGTTGACCCGGATAATAATCTTGAAGCGTACGTTACTTTATCCGGCTACAGAGATGATGTTTATTTGCCGCATGTTTTTAAAACAATTGACGGTGGTCAAAACTGGGAAGACATTTCCGGTAATTTACCGGAAGCACCTGTAAATGATATTATTGTTGATACTCACGAAGGCAAGAGATTATTTGTAGCAACTGATGTTGGTGTTTATCAAAAAGAAGAATTGGAAACTGATTGGTTTAAATTAGGAGATGATTTACCAAATGTTCCTGTTACAGATATTGATTTGCATAATCCAACCCGAATGCTGCTTGCTGCAACTTATGGTAGATCTCTTCACAAAATTTCATTAAACGAAATAACAGATGTTAATGAAATTGCTGAACTGCCTGAAGGATTTAAGCTAACACAAAATTATCCAAATCCTTTTAATCCAACCACTACCATAGAATTTAACGTCCCGAAGAATCAGAATGTGAAGCTCACAGTTTATAATGCTCTTGGTCAAAAGGTTAATACAATTTTTGATGAATTCAAAGCAGCGGGTAATCATGCTGTTACTTTTGATGCTGGCAATCTAAACAGCGGAGTTTATTTTTACAAATTACAGTCAGAAGATTTTGTGGAAAGTAAAAAGATGATTCTATTAAAATAAAATTTAAAACTTTTCATTTAAAGGCAGATCAATCGATCTGCCTTTTTTGTTTTTGAGAAGTAAATATTATTTATATTTCTCTCTGTATTTGTAACCTATTTTTGCTGACTCATGAAAAAGTATCTTATCGTTTCGACCATTTTAATTTTTGTCTCGATATTTGTTGACCTCTGTTTAGAAATTGAATTTGTTCAGGACGATACTTTTATTTTTCTTCGTTTTGCCAAAAACTTTGTTAATGGAAATGGTTTAGTTTTTAATGTTGGTGAAAATGTTGAAGGCTATTCGAGTTTGCTTTGGGTGTTACTTCTTTCCGGGTTTTTGTTTTTCAAATTAGATGCAATTTTGTTAAGCCAAATTTCATCAATGATTTTTGGAGTCGCAGTATTTGTAGTAACATACTTTTTAGCATTTGAATTAAATACCCGGCAAAAAAAATCACATAGATATTTCTTCTCATTGCTTCCGTTATTGTTTATCACGTTTAGTGGGGGATTTCATTATTGGTCGATTAGTGGAATGGAAACTACACTCTTTGTTTTTCTTTTTATGTTAAGTGTTTTAATTTTTATTAAAAATATTGATAACGAAAGATCAGATTATAAATTATCACTCCTTTTATTTCTTTCTTTGATTACCAGATTTGAAACACTTTTACTTTTTGGTCTGATTCAACTTTTTTATCTAATTTATAAAAGGGGAAATTTTTTCTCGAAAAAACATTTGAAAGAATTAGCTGTATTTGTGATTCCGGCATTAGTTTTTTTTACGATACGTTATTTTTATTACGGAAATTTATTGCCGAATACAATGCACGCAAAAACCGGATTTTCGTTTCATTATTTCATTAGGGGATTTGAATATTTTGTTGATAACTTGAAGTACAACTTACTATTTGGATTTGTTTTGCTTTTGCCCCTGTTGTTTTTAAAAAAAATTATTAAAGAAAAGAGGTTGCTTTTTGTTTTTTCTGTTGCGTTTATTTTCATATTTGTTGTAACACTATTTGGCGGTGATGTTCTACCGCACCACCGTTTTTATTTGCCCGTATTACCTCTTTGTTTTATTGTGTTCTCCATTTCTCTTGGTTATCTGTTTGATAAAAATAAAACCATTTCAGTTACTGTAATTATAATTAGCATTGCCGGATCAATATTTTCGTATCAAAAAGAATTTAAAGAATTATTCGGCAATAAAAGTTTTGAAGATGGCTTGGTAAAAAAGATGAGCATTTATGCTTCGTTTGTAAACGACGAAATGAAAGTCCAAAATAAAAAATTGACAACAGCACTTTCTACAATCGGCGCTTTTTCTTTTTATTCAAAAGGTGATGTTATAGACATTATTGGTTTAACGGATTCTTACATTTCGCACAACCCAATAGAGGTAAAAGAAATTGACGATTCATTTCCCATAGCCTGGCGCGAAAGACATTATAACGTTGATTATGTTTTGGAAAGGAAGCCGGATTTTGTGCTTTTCCCGGCCGGTGCAAAACCTACTGCTTACCCCGAGGCAGCTCTCTTTTCCAAAGATGAGTTTCAAAAAAAATATTATGTGCAGTTGATTTATTCTCGCGAACTTAATCAATATCTGCCGATCTTTACCAGACGTGAAAAGCCTTTGGAAATAAGAGAGGGTAGTTCATCACCTCTATTTGTAAAACATTACATTCAAGCTAATAATTATTTTCTTTCATTCCTTTCAAATAGGGACTTAAATTTAATATCTCAAATTGAAGTACAAACTGATAGCATGATGATTTTTAATGAAAATTCAAAATCGTATGCGTATTCAATCTTGGGTTACACTTATTACCATTTGGGTAAATATGATTACGCAATTGATTTTCTCGAAAAGTCAATTGAAGAAGATCCGCAGAATTGTAACTCACTTTTGTATTTAACTAAATGTTATTTTGTGGCTGAAGAAAAAGAAAAATATTTGTTCTATTTAAGAATACTTAAAAAATATTCTCCACAATCATTACCGAATATTTTTGCTAATATTGGCTCACAAAATTAATTCTTAAGATAACTTATAATTAAAAAAGTCATTTAGAGATTTCTGAAATGAATTCTATGCAAGAAAAACTTAAACAAGCATTTAATAATTTGTTTGATAAAAATACCCCAGGATATTTGCCAGATTATCTGCCCTCACATAAACAGATAAATGAAGAATTAAATGATCTTGATTTGCTTCGTCCTATCCCGGCTATTGGAGAGGTTCTAGAAGATTCTATCCCTATAGGGAATGCAAACGTTAGTATATTGGATTTTTTATATAGAAATATAAACTCTGTTAAAATATCTGATAATCACAATACTATTAAGTTGGATGGTGAACTTATTACAGTAATTATTAATTTTACTAAAGTATCTGTTTTAGGCTATTGGGTACTATCTCAAAAAGTAAATCAGTGGACTACCCACGGATGGGGCCCTTTTAAGATTCCAAAGAGAGAAGAATTAACAAAGTTGTTCAAAGGTATATTTGAGGCAAAGATAGAAATTAATGCTTCTGCTAAATTGAAATTAATTCTGGATTCAAATTCTTCAGATCCGCCAAAAATATTGACAGATAATATTTCTACAGATCTTTTTAATTTTAGTGTAAATTTTGATGGGAGTGATTCTTTATCAAAGCAGATCGCTGAGGTAATGTTATCGCATAGTGATTCCATCCTTAAACTAAATGATAAAATTAAAGAAATTTTTATAAATGATATCCTTTCTCAGATTAAATCGGAGAATATAATTGGGATAAAACTTGAAGAAGCTCTTGCAAGAATTTGGGCTGAAGAATAATTTTTTATTATCATTAAATATGCAGCTCAACAACATCTTCATCAATTAAAACGTGATCTTTGCCGACAAGCTGGCCATCGTGCACTCCCGTTCCCCATATTTTTGCCAACTTTAGTTTTTCATAAAAATCTTTGTGAACTTCTTTCGCGAAATCACCAATGTTGCAGCCTTCTCTCAAAACAAATGGCTGACCTCTGTCTGCTTCTGAACCAGGTGGGTTTGAGTATACGCGGATCAATTTTAGTTTTTTTATAATCCGTTTTGTCATCGTTTCCAAATTTCTTCCGGTTTTAACTGATATCGGTAAAAGATACCAGCCTTCTTCAGCGAGCAATTCACTGAGAACCTCAAAATCTTCATCCAAATTTTCTGCGTCATCTTTATTTGTAACAGTTAAAAACGGAATAAAAGTGGCACGCTGTTCTTCAACAAGATGTTTTTTGTAAGCAGCAAATATTCTATTGCTTTCCAAAATTTCTATCGACTTTTGAAATTGCTGAATTGGGTACGCCTGTAAATCGAGCATCAAAATTATTAAGTCGGCGCTTTTTATTAAATCCAGAAACTCGGGTTCAATATAATCCCGGTCGATTGCGGGAGTATCAATAAGTTGAAGTTGTATTCCTTCAATGTCCGCCATTCCCGGCGCCGGTGCCCAGGTGGTAAAAGGGTTCTCGGAAATCTCCGGGTGAGCGTGTGAAAGTTTAGCTACCAAAGAGGATTTCCCAACATTCGCTGCACCGAGCACAATTATTCTTGCTGCGCCTTCTTTTTCGATGTGAAAATGATTCTCGTATTTCCCCTTCTGTT
Organism: Melioribacteraceae bacterium; assembly: GCA_028282005.1. GTDB lineage: Bacteria > Bacteroidota > Ignavibacteria > Ignavibacteriales > Melioribacteraceae > JANQIV01. Next base: position 8,132 of record JANQIV010000213.1, read on the forward strand.
TTTTACTCTGTGACTGCGTTTTCAACTTCGATAATTTTCTTCGCAACTCTGCTCTTAATTTATCTGTGCCTTTGTGTTTGGGGATTGTGCTAATTAATTCTTCAAGCGAATCGGCTTTTGCTTTTGGAGAAATTGCTTCTTTAAATTTTCTTTCTGCTTCGTAGTATTCCGGTGGTAAATTTGTAGGCATATCTTCACCTAAATTAGTGAGAGATAAGTTAATAATGTCTCAATGTAAATTTTTCAAATTAAATTTCAAGTAAAAATTGTAGTCTTTTTTTTAGTGATTTATTTATATTTGATGCTTTGAAAAAAAAATAAAAATTACATTTCTCAGCAAATTAGAAGAAACTTTCAAACTTCTGGTTTGTAAAAATCACTTGAAAAATAAAATAACATGAGGGTTGAACTTTGGAAATTACCGAACTAAATGAAAAGATAAAGCGCGAAAGTGAATTTATTGATGTTTTATTCACAGAAATAGGTAAAGTAATAGTCGGCCAAAAACATATGGTTGAAAGATTAGTCATCGGATTGCTGGCAAATGGACACGTTTTACTTGAAGGTGTTCCCGGGCTAGCAAAAACTTTATCTATAAAATCACTAGCTCAATCAATGGAAGCTGCTTTTCAAAGAATTCAATTTACTCCTGATCTTTTACCTGCCGACTTACTCGGTACACAAATTTATAATCAAAAAGACGGCAACTTTACAATAAAGAAAGGCCCAATCTTTTCAAACTTTATTTTGGCAGATGAGATTAACCGTGCACCTGCAAAAGTACAATCTGCTTTGCTTGAAGCAATGCAGGAAAGACAAGTAACAATTGGTGAAAAAACATTCAAGTTAGATGAGCCGTTTTTAGTTTTGGCTACTCAAAACCCAATTGAGCAAGAAGGTACTTACCCCTTGCCTGAAGCACAGGTCGACAGATTTATGCTGAAAGTTAAAATTGATTATCCTAGCCGAAAAGATGAACTAAAAATTATGCAGCAAAATGTTGAAGGTATTTTCCCTAAAATCAATCCCGCAATTAAACCAGAACAAATATTAAACGCACGTAAACTTATAAATGAAGTTTACATTGATGAAAAAATTCAAAAATACATTTTAGATATAGTTTTTGCTACTCGTGAACCAAAAGAATTCGGAATGGATAATTTAACAGATTTAATAAATTACGGCGGTTCGCCAAGGGCAACAATCAGTTTGGCACTTGGTTCAAAAGCTATGGCTTTCATTAAACGCCGAGGTTATGTAATACCTGAAGATGTTCGCCAAATTTGTATGGATGTTTTAAGACACAGAATTGCAGTTACATACGAAGCCGAAGCCGAAGATATTACTTCTGAAAACATTATCACTGATATTCTAAACAAAGTCGAAGTGCCTTAATAGATATGCTTACTAAAGAATTATTGAAACAAGTTAAGCAAATTGAGATCAGAACCCGCGGAATGGTTAATGAGGTTTTCTCAGGGGAATACCACTCTGTCTTTAAAGGGCGGGGAATGGAATTCTCTGAAGTGCGGGAATACCAAATAGGTGATGATATCAGAAACATTGACTGGAATGTTACTGCTCGCTACGGACATCCTTTCGTAAAAATATTTGAAGAAGAACGTGAACTTACGGTAATGCTTCTTGTTGATATGAGTGGCTCATTAATGTTTGGTAGCTATGAAAAAACAAAACAGAGAATAGCTGCAGAGCTAAGTGCAATTCTTGCTTTCTCGGCAATGAAAAATAATGACAAAGTTGGTTTGATTTTATTTACAGACCAAATCGAAAAATTCGTTCCGCCAAGAAAAGGGAAGAGTCACGTTCTTAGAATTATCCGCGAAGTATTGTCATTTGAACCTCAAGGAAATAAAACTGATCTAAAAGGTGCGCTCGAATATTTTCATCACACAATAAAAAAGAAAAGTATTGTTTTTTTATTGTCGGATTTTATTGATCAAAATTATGAGAAGATATTAAAGATTGTCGGAAAGAAACATGATTTAATCGGAATGCTTTTGGAAGATCCGAGAGAAAGAGAATTGCCAAAAGCTGGGTTGATAAAATTTAAAGATTCGGAAACAAATGAAACCCGCTGGCTTGATACAAGCAGTAGAAAAGTACAAGATTGGTTCAGTAAGTATATTAAAGACACAGAAGAATTCAGACGTGATTTATTTGTAAAAAGCAAACTTGATATTATCAGAATTGATGCATCAAAATCATACGTAAAACCTCTTGTTGATTTCTTTAAGTTACGTGAGAAAAGATGGTAAAAAAAATACTATTTATATTACTTTTATTAGTCTCTTTTAATAATCTCAAAGCACAGTTTGTTGAGGTCTATGCTGAAACAGATTCAGCAGATTATTACGTTGGAGACTACATTTATTACAAAGTTTCACTTAAGTACGACAAAAACATAAATGTATTTTTCCCATCCTTAAAAGACAGCCTTGTTGAACTTGAATATATAAAGGAATTTCCTCCGGTCAAATCCGACGGTGACAAAATAAATGAAGTTTACGAATTTGTTTTTTCAAAATATGATTCGGCCGAAGTAACAATACCGGAAATCCCGATTGAATATACGATTGGCAATGATACCTCAAGATTTAGAATCACAACCAATCCCGTTTCTTTTGCTGTTCATACCTTAGAACTTGAGCCTGAAGCGGATATTAAAGATGTAAAGTTTCCAATTACAATTCCTTTCAATTGGTTGATCGGAATAATTATAATTTGTATTATTCTAATTTTAGGAGCAATTGGATACTACTTATACAGAAGATACAAAAAGAAACGAGCTGCTCAAGAAGTAATTGTTCCGAGAGTTTATGTGCAGCCACATAAAATCGCGATTGATAAGTTATACGAATTGAAAGACAAAAAACTCTGGCAGCAAAACTTAATTAAAGAATATCATTCAGAGATTACAGAAATTATCCGCGAGTATTTTGAAAAGAGATTTGATATTCTAGCACTGGAAATGCCTTCCTCTGAACTACTTGAAAAACTATCACTTAACAATGAAGCGCAGCCAGTTTTTGATACAACGAAAGAATTTTTGTCAAACGCAGATATGGTCAAGTTTGCTAAATTCAAACCAATTCCGTCTGTAAATGAAGAAATGATGGAGCAAGCATTTGAGATCGTAAAGAAAACGATTAAAGAAGTAGGCGAAGTTTCTTTTGAAGAGGTTCAAAATGTGGGGTGATATCGAATTCAAATATTCGTTTGTACTTTATTTTTTAGCAATTATCCCATTACTGATTTTATGGTATTGGAAACTTCACAAAAAGCAAACCCTGGATGTTAGTTATTCTAATTTGAGTTTGTTCAAAAACTTAAAACCGACTTTGAGAGAACGTTTAAGGCATCTTCCTTTTATTTTGAGAATGCTCGCACTTGCTGCTCTTTTAATTGCTCTGGCAAGGCCACAATCATTTTCAACCGGAGAGAATATAAATACTGAAGGTATCGATATTGCAATGCTGCTTGATATTTCCGGTAGTATGCTCGCTGAAGACTTTAAGCCAAACCGTCTTGAAGCAGCAAAACTAGAAATAGAAAAATTTGTTGAAGGAAGAACTTCGGATAAAATCGGATTAGTGATTTTTGCAGGTAAGAGTTTTACACAATGCCCTTTAACAATAGATTACGGGGTATTGCGTGGTTTATTAAAAGATATTAAAAGCGGAATGGTTGAAGACGGCACTGCGATCGGTAACGCTATTGCTAATGGTGTAAATAGATTAAAAGACAGTGATGCAAAAAGTAAAGTGCTGATTTTACTAACAGATGGTGTGAACAACGCCGGTGAAGTTGATCCCATAACTGCTGCACAAATAGCACAAACATTCGGAATAAGAATTTATACGGTTGGCGTTGGTACAAAAGGGAAAGCACCTTATCCTGTTCAAACTCCATTTGGTGTCAGGTATCAGAATGTTCCGGTTGAAATTGATGAAGAGACATTGACTCAGGTTGCATCAATTACAGATGGGAAATATTTCAGGGCAACAAATAATAAAAGATTGGAAGACATCTACAAAGAGATTGATCAACTTGAAAAAACAAAAATAGAAGTTACGTCGTACCGCCAGGCGAGTGAAAAATTCTATGGTTGGGCAGGAATTGGTTTACTATTTCTATTTATTGAATTGGGATTAATTAGAACTTACTTGAGAAAATTACCGTAATACTGAAAGTAAGCAATAAGCAAGATGGTTGTATGCAAATAGAAAAACTTTATAACTTTACAAACTTGATAAACTTTTAACTAAGAATGAACACATTACGATTTGCAAATCCGGAATACTTATACGCTTTGATTTTAATTCCAATTTTTATTTTGATTTATTGGATCACGCAAAGGTATGTAAATAAGTCGCTAAATGATTTTGCAAGTGTTACTTTACAAAAAGTATTGGTGCCTTTTCGCAGCGGTGTGAAAACTTTAATGAAATTCTTAGTTGTATTATCAGCGTTTTCTTTGACTGTTGTTGCGCTTGCTAATCCTCAGATCGGTTCAAAAATTGAAGAAGTAAAACAAGTTGGTATTGATGTTTTTATTACTCTTGATCTTTCTTTGAGCATGACTGCCGAAGATATCAAACCAAGCAGGCTCGAAAAAGCAAAATTTGAGATTTCAAAATTAATCAGACGATTACGCGGAGATAGAATTGGCTTGATAGTTTTTTCAGGTGAAGCATATATTCAGTTCCCGTTAACAACAGACTATGCTGCTGCAAATTTATTTTTAAATGCGGTTGATGTAAATACAGTTCCGCAAGCAGGAACAGCAATTGGACCGGCAATTAAACTGGCAATTGATTCATTCAAAGAAGATGAAGAAACTAAAAAGGCAATTGTTGTTATAACCGATGGTGAAGATCACGAAGGTGATCTTGAAAGTATTGTCGGAGAAGCTGTGGATAAAGATATTGCTATTTATGCTATCGGACTTGGCTCCCGCGAAGGTGAACCGATTCCGGTTTTTGATGCACGCGGAAATAGAGTCGGTTATAAAAAAGATCGAACAGGTCAAACAGTTTTAACAAAATTGGATGAAGCAACTCTTCAAATAATTACCGAGCAAGGGAACGGAAAGTATTACCGTGGAACTAATACGGAAGACGAGCTTGATAAAATTTATACTGATCTTGCAAAAATTGAAAAGACTGAATTTGGTGCTACCCGTATTACAGAATATGAAGATAGGTTTTATTATTTCTTAGCTCCTGCTATATTGTTATTGCTGCTTGAATTATTTATCAAAGATAAAAAATCAAAATTATTTTCAAGGTTTTTGAAACATGAATCATAAAAATAGATCAAGCTTGATTGTTATTTTTCTTTTACTTGTTTCCTCCCAAGTACTTTTAGGGCAGAGTAAAAGAAGTCTAATAAACGAAGGTGTGGATTTTTACAAAAACGAAAAATTCGCCGAAGCCGAAGAGAATTTTAGAAAAGGGCTGGATAAAGAATATGAATCTTTCATTGGCCATTTTAATTTGGGTGATGCACTTTATAAACAAGAAAATTATCAGGATGCACTGAAGTCATACCAAAATGCTATGGCTTTTGCAGAGAATGATTACCAAAAATCAAAAGTTTACCACAATGTTGGAAACACATTGCTGAAAGCTCAAAAATTACAGGAAAGCATTGAAGCTTATAAAAATTCACTTAGACTTAATCCTGACGATCTTGAAACAAAGTATAATTTGTCATATGCTTTGAACATGATGAAACAAAATCAAAATCAGCAGCAGCAAAATCAGAATCAAGACCAGAATAAAGATAATCAGGATCAGCAGCAAAACCAGGATCAACAACAGCAAAATCAAGATCAAAATAAAAATGATCAACAGGATCAAAAACAAAATCAAGACCAACAGCAGAATCAGCAACAGCAACAACAGCCTCAACCAAAAAATGAAATTTCAAAAGAGGAAGCTGAAAGAATTCTGCAAGCTCTGAAAAACAATGAAGAACAGCTTCAAAAAGAGTTGAGAAAGAAAAAAGGAAAGCCGGTCAAGAAAACTAAAGATTGGTGATGCAGAACTAAATGTCTGTCATTTCGAATCCCGCCTTTGGGTGTTGTTTTACTTTGGCAGGATTTTAGAAAAGGGATGAGAAATCTTGAATTGGAGATTTCTCAGTCGAAAATGATCTCCTTCGAAATGACAACTTTATTGATAAAAGTTATAAAGAAAAAAGTGAAAAGAACAGTTTACATATTTCTATTACAAATTTTATTACTCGCGAATATTTTTGCGCAGAAGTTTGAAGCCACTGTTGACCGAACTACTGTAGGGCAATATGAGAGATTTCAAGTTTATTTTAAATTTGACGGCGGGAATGTAAATAATGTAACTGGTTTTACACCTCCGGCATTTGCCGGATTCAAAGTATTGAGCGGACCGAATCAGTCAACCAGCATGCAGATTATAAACGGGCAAATGTCAGGATCATTAACTTACACTTATATTCTGCAAGCGGATGAAATAGGTGACTATAAAATAAACTCAGCCTCAGTTAAGTATGACAGTAAAAAGTATTCGACAAGTACAATAAATATAAAAGTAATAAAAGGCACAGGTAATCCGGCACAGCCAAATAGAAATGATCGTGGTATTTCAGAAGAAGAACTTGCGAAGAATGTTTTTATCAGGGCAATTGTTGATAAAAATTCTGTGCTGATTGGTGAACAAATTTCACTTACATATAAACTGTACTTTAAAACAAATATTGAATCACCATCATTTAATAAACTTCCGACGTACAATGGTTTTTGGGCAGAAGAATTAAAACAGCCGGCAAACCTTCGTCCGCAAAATGAAATGTACCAAGGCGAGAGATACCAATCTGTAGTAATCAGACGCGCAGCGTTGTTTCCAACTAAAACCGGTAAACTTACTGTTTCTCCGTTGGAGTTAAACGTGCCGATAATAATTAGAAAACGAAGAAGCGGCAATGATATCTTTGATGATTTCTTTAATGATTCTTTTTTTGGTAGAAACGAAAAAATTGACTACACAGCAAAATCAAATACAGTAGTAGTAAATGTTAAACCTTTACCTGACAATGCTCCGGAGTCCTTCAACGGAGCGGTTGGCAAATTTAATTTTAATGCATCAATAGATAAAAATGAAGTTGAACAAAATGATGCAGTAACTATTAAAGTAAATATCTCAGGACAGGGAAATATTGCGTTGCTTGATATGCCTGAAGTAAAACTCCCGCCAGGCTTTGAACAATATGATCCGAAAACGTCGGAAAGTATAGTAAAAGAAAATATTATAACCGGAAGAAAATCGATTGAATACTTGATTGTACCCCGAGTATCCGGTCAGAAAAAAATTGAACCGATTGAATTTACATATTACGATATTTCCCGTAAAAGATATGTAACGTTGAATTCCCCTGAATTTAACTTGGATATTAAACGAGTTGAAGGTGCTGTTGATGCTCCTGTTGCCGGCTTATCAAAAGAGGAAGTAAAACTATTAAGCCAGGACATTCGTTTTATAAAAATTTCTGATTTTGATTTTTCGAAACAAGGTGAGTTCGCATTAATCAAATCGTGGTTTTGGTTCGCAACCATCATCCCATTATTGGTTTTACTTGGGGTATTGGAAATTAAAAGGCGCCAGGATAAATTATACGGCAATGTTAAACTTCTCAAATTCCAAAAAGCAGAGAAGTTTGCAAAGCAAAGATTGAAAGTTGCTAGGAAAGCCTTGGATGAAAATAATCTCTCAAAATTTTATGAAGAGCTTTCGCTTGCTATTTTTGGATATCTTGAAGATAAATTGTCAATCCAAAAATCGGAAATGTCACTTGAAAAAGCAGTGGATGTATTGAAGAAAAACAATGTGGAAGACTCATTAATTGCAAAATTAAAAACTACTGCTGAACAATGCGAATTTGCACGCTTTGCGCCGAGCAGTGGAACCGGCGCAAAGGAATCTGAATTGTATGAAAGTACTGTTAAGTTAATTGTCGATCTGGAAAACTCATTAGCCGGAAACAAAAGAAAATGAGAAAAATAGTTATTGTTTTATTCTCGATAATAAGTTTTTCGCAAATTGCAGCACAAGCAGAAGCAGAGAATTTGCTGCAGCAGGGAAATACATTTTACCAAAGCGGACAATTTGAACAAGCAATTGAAGTTTATGAAAAAATAATTTCATTAGATTATGAGAGTCCGGCTCTTTATTATAATTTGGGTAATTCTTATTTCAGATCAGAAAAACTGGGACTGGCAATATTAAATTTTGAAAAAGCGTTGAAGTTGGATCCTGATGACGAAGATATCCAGCACAATTTGAACATTGCGAAAACCAGAACAGTTGATAAAATTAAAGAAGTCCCCAGTTTATTTGTTATTGAATGGTGGAATAGCCTGCTCGCAATTTTATCAATTAATTCGTGGGCAATATTACTACTCCTTTTTTATTTACTACTTTTATTGAGTATTGGTTTATACTATATGTCCCGTTCCGTATCGATTCAGCGAAAAGCATTTTACTTTGGATTTATAAATTTACTCGTTTTATTTGTTGTAATTATTTTGTTTGTCTCAAAAGTAAATAGGGAAGCAACCTCAGATTACGCAATTCTTTTGGAACCCGCAATTACTGCAAAACAATCGCCAAGTGAAGAAAGCAGCGATGTTTTTGAAATTCACGAAGGTGTTAAGATTAAAGTTGAAGAAAAATTCAACGAGTGGTCAAAAATCCGTTTAGCTGACGGGAAAGTCGGCTGGCTGCCAAATTCTTCTTTCCAAGAAATTTAATTCGCTTGATTTAATACTCATAATTTATCAAATTGAACTTAATTCGGACTGAAGGTGTTTTTATGTCAAACGAAAGGAGTCTTCCATGAAAAAGTTTTTTGTTTATTTATTTGCAGTAACGGTTTTTTATTTTGTTGGTGTCTTCCAAATTAGTGAATCTGTAGCAAGCACCGAAAAATCAGTTAAAAAAGAATCATCAACAGAGTGTCCTTATTTACAACACCATTCTGAGATAAAATCTGAAAAAGAATGCCCATATCTAAAAAATAAAGAGCAAGCTTCAAAATCTTGCCCTTATTCAAATAACAAGGAAATGAAAAAGGGTGTGTGTCCTTATTCAGGTAAAAGTTTGGACAAGCAAGAAACTAACAAAGAGAAAGCTCCAAAGAAAATTGAGTATAGATATATAAAAAATACGTGAGATTATAGCACGCAGAATATCTGCGTGCTACTTTATTTATTTTAATACAACCATCTTTTTTGATTCCCTTGTTCGGCCAGCTATTATTTCGTAAAAATAAACCCCGCTGCTCAATTGTGTCGCATCGAACTGAACTGAATGAATGCCGGCACTTTTCTGTTCATCTTCAAGTACAAATAATTCATTACCAAGTAGATCAAAAACGCTTAATTTTACGTCATTTTGTTCAGGTATCTTGTAACTAATATTAGTAGAAGGATTAAAAGGATTAGGGTAATTCTGAAATAATTGAAAGTTATCACTAAGATTAATACTGGATTCATCGACATCAGTAATTTCATCGCCGAATCGAATGTCATCTACTGTGGCTAAATTGCCAACTGTTGCGTTTGTGTTGTATTCGCCATCCCAACTTCCAAAATGAGTGTAGTTAAATGAAGAAGGACCTCGCCAGCCTGGGATAGGAGTGCTTTCCTCTAAATCGACATTACCGGTTGATAAGTCGATAACTTTGGTGTAAACTTCACCAGTTTCTTTATTAACTGAAAACTCGACATGATACCATGTGTCTAATTTTACTTTTACCGGGAACTCTTTATTGTAGAAATTATTGGGGTTAGCATCTGATCTCAATGCATATAACACCCAATTTTCGTTAACTGGCTGAACTAGAAAAGTAATTTGCGGTACTGCGTTATTATCCCACCCACTTCTTATTGTATGGAAACCTAACAAAACCGTCCAATCCGTAAAAAAAGCTCGAGTTGAATTGCTCCATCTATCTATTCTTAATTTTGCGGTTACTCTTAATTCCTGCTCAGTATCTATTTCCCTAAAAATGCCTCCGCTCGTTGAAACTGCGTCGGCATATTGTAATGCTTTAGTGGGATTCCCATCATAACCTATTGTTTCAATAATTTGCGAAGATGGAGTAGGGGCAGTAACAGGAATTGAAATATCGACAATATCACCCCAATTTAAAGACGGAAATGAACCTACTTCGTATTCTTCAAAATCTTCGTAAAAAGATGATACTTGAGAAAAATGACTGGAAGAAAACATTAAAAAAATAGTAAGTATAGATTTTAATCTGAAAAAAAGCATTATTCCCCCCTATTTAGTTTAAAAAAGTAACACGAGAAGATAATTAGAGATCGATTTTTGATTCAATTTTTATAAGTCTCAACGGGTAGGATAAACCATTAATGTTTATTCTGAGATGAATTGCTTTGGTGTTTTTTTCTCATATTGTTTAAAAATTCTATAAAATGAAGCTCTACTGTTAAATCCTGCTTCATCTCCAATCGACTCTATTGTATAGTTAATATATTTATCATCTTTTAATAAAATTTTGGCTTCTTTTACTCTATATCCGTTGATAAAATCGTAAAAACTTTTATCAAACTTTTGATTAATAACTTGTGATAATTTATTCGGTGTTGTTTCAAGCAATTCAGCCAATTCGGATAATGAAAGATTTTTACTTTTGTAGATTTTTCTATTATCCATTACTTCAATCAATTTTTCAGATAAAGCAATAATTTCATCATCTCTCAAAGAAGATTTAGAATATTTTGGTTTCTCCAACTTGATGATGGGGAAAATTTCATCTGATTTAAATAAACCAATGTATGCAACTAAAACGGTAAAGATAGATAGTAAAAAAGCAGATCCAAAAGAAGCAGAAGGAAAATGAATGTTAAGGATAAAAATAGGATAGAAAAATAAAGAATCAATAATCAAAAAAACCAGCATTGATTTAATTAAAAAACTATACCAGCGAATTTGAATTAGGGAATTATTTGAGGAACTTAATTCGAAATTTTTTGAGTATTTTTTTAATAAAGATTTTGTTTTCAATAAATAAATTACTGTCTGCAAGAAATAAATTGTTTGAAAAATTATATTCAAGATCCATTTTGTATCGAACAATTTACTACTTGAAATTATATTAATCTTTTCTTCGGATGATAAAATATAAAAGGGGGTGTTAATTAAGATGACAATTATGAAAGGAATTAAATGGGATAGATTTACGAAATCGAATTTAAAATCTTCTTTTATATTTATTAAAAAGTAAAAATAGTAAATAGGCCCCACAAGAAACCAAAGAGGAAATGTAACAGAAATCAAATGAGGAAAACGGGCTGTAACACCAAGTAAATTAAGTACAAACTCTAAAATGAGTAATCCTAGCAAAATCAATAGAGTACCCAAAAGGATATTAGCTGATTTCTTCCCTTGGTTTTGCAGAAAGAAAAATACCGCTACTAAAATGCTGTGTAAAGCGCCAAAGCTTAGGAGTAAAATCCAGATGATTGATTCAAAATTTGAATGCATTGTTTACATGAAAATTTATTGGAAAAGTAAATTAAATTTTTGAATTGGAAAACATAAAAAACCTGCCTTACTAAGCTTACATTAGAAGGCAGGCTTGGTAGGATTATTCAATGAGTGGTTGGTGGGTAATCTCTTATTCTCATTGAATCTTTTCATCCCTATTTTAGAATCACCATTTTCTTTGTTTGAATTTTATTCCCGGCGATTAATTGATAAACATACATTCCACTTGTTAACCGGCTTCCGTTTTCATTTGTGCCGTCAAATACTACTGAATGGTTTCCGGCATCCGCAACTTCATCAACCAGAATTTTTACTAGCTGTCCTTGAATGTCGAATATTTTTAATGTTACGAATGATGCTTCAGGTAAATCGTAACTAATTACAGTTGCGGGATTAAATGGATTCGGATAGTTTTGATTTAATCTAAATTCATGTGGTAACTCACTTTGTTTTTCTGTATTAGCTTTTTCCATTGCAGCCAAAGGAGCACCAGTACTTGCAACTAAATCTGTAAATAATTTAAATCTTTCTTTGCCTTTCCAAACTGTGAATCCTTCTACAACAACTGTGTACGTGCCTTCAGCTGGTGATACAATGCTCAATCTTTCAGGTGAGTCAAGTGAAATTCCGTCAAAATCATTGTCGGCATCGTTGTCAACCAAAATCAAATTATTTGATGGATCAAAAACGCTCATATCCAAATCATCTGTCGGATATCTTTCCCAGTTATCTCTCCAGAATAATTTTAGATTTAATTCAGCGGTGTTTGCCGGAACATTAACTTCGTAAGTTAATGATTCTCCCTCCGCTACTTTACCGCTAACTCTTGGAAGGAAATTAATTTCATATTCGGTACTAATATCCACTGAAGCAGAAATTTTGCCGGCGTTTGTCCAATCACCCATTAGTGTAATTCTTGCGATACCTTCATCTAAATCTGAGCCTTCTAAAATAAATGTTCCTCCTCCCACGCCGATAAAAGCCGGGGTTAGTGCTCTGTAATCACTTGTAGCAGAAGTTTTTGCACTGTGAATTGCAACGATTAAATCATCACCGAAAAATTGATTTTGATCTTCCGGAGGTAATTCTGGTGTTACGTTAGTTACATTTACCGTAACTCTTTTTGCATATCGGCTAATGTTGTAAAAATATTCTTTGCGTTGTCCCGGTAATAAATCACCACTATTCGCTGAATAGTTTCTTCTGTGAATTACTGGGATCCACGAGCCAATTAAAATGTTTGCTTTTACTGAAGGTGTTTCGATACCGAAATCAAATGGATTATAAACACCGTCAAGAAGTTTTTGATAAGCTGCATTTGCGTCAATAAAACCAAAGCCTCTATCTTGTCTGCCGGAATTATCGTCAAGTGCGTTTGGATTTGCTCCTTTCAATAAAGCTGCACGAAGCTGGTTCGGATTTGCAGTAGGAACAGCAGATAAAAGTAAAGCCGCAGCGCCAGATACAGTGGGAGCAGAGAATGAGGTTCCGCCAACCCAATTAATTGTTGATCCGTTCACATTTTGGCAGAACCTCCAATCTCCGGGAGCAACAATTTCAGGATCTCTTCTACCATCGGCTGTTGGTCCGCGAGAGCTGAAATCAGTCATAATATTATTATCAACAGGTCTCCAAAAGAATCCTCCCCCGGGGCCAGCAAAGAACAAGTCCGCGACAATTCTTTCATGTGTTGCATCGGTTGTTGCGCCCACAGTAATAATGTTTCTTGAATCGCCTGGTGTTCCGATACTCATTCCACTCGGCCCTTCGTTGCCGGCTGATACAACAATTAAAACTCCAGCTTCGTTTGCTGCTTTTGCCAATGGTGCGTAAAAAGGATCGTTGCCCGCATAAAGCGATGATCCGCCTAAACTCATATTTACAACTTGAATATTTATGCCATCTGCTTCACCATTGTTGTATTTAGTTTTTAATTCAATTGCTCTTTCAAGTGCAGCGGCAATTACACTTCTTGGTGCACCCCCACCTCCAGCTTCAAAAACTTTCATTGCATAAAACAAAGCACCTGGCGCAGAACCAACCATTGGAATTCCATCAATTCCAGGACCGAAAAAATCCGGAATAACAGAATTTGGTGCGTATAATTTTATTGCATCCTGAACGGCTGGATTGCCGAATCCGAAAATTCCGTTTGCCCCAACACAGCAAGCTACCCAGGTTCCGTGTGAATCATTAAGCGGACTAGTTGCCGGAATGCCGTCACTTGTAAAGTTTTCGCCACCAATTATTCTTGAGTTAATTGCAGATGCGGCTGATGATACGCCGTCGTCAATTATTGCAACAATTACATTTTCGCCAATATGACCTGTGTTGGCGATGAATTCATTTGCAGTTGTTAAATCATTCGTATATGGGAAATAGTTTTGAGGATCATCTATCAAAATCCCCATTAATTCTTCTGTGGAAAGTGTTTGAGAATGTGTTGGAGTGTTATCAACTTTATGTCTGATTATTCCATAGCCAGGTTTATTAATTTGGACAGGTTCCGGTTTTTGTATATTCAGATCTTTCAAAACTTGTTTTATTTCTTGAGTAGAAGAAAGAATACCCAAATTTTCTTTTGGAACTGAAACTGCCATACCTTCGCAGTATTTGTGTTTGATGTGAACTTCACCCTCTAATGAGTTCACAATATTTTCTACCTGCTGGTAATGCTGCTTGGCCACAGATAATAGAACTCTAATTTTGTCGCCTTTTTTTGCAAAAATACTCCCCGTTGAAAAAAGAATTGCTATAAAAAGAAAAAAAATTGTGTTGGAAAATCTTTTAAAGCCCATTGTACCTCCCTTAATGTGTTAAAAAAATAGTGAATTAGCGAACCTCCTTTTAATATAGATTATTGGAATTTTAATTAATGTTGTATATCACTTCACCATTGAGTGATAGCAACTATTGATTACAATTTTATTGTGAACAAGCCCTTGAAGTGAAATTAAAATAATAAATTAATGTATGATGATCAAGAGTATTAATTCTAATTAATTATATATTTATATTAATAAATATATAATATTGAACTAATCGCAAATCTTTTATTATCAAATTGACTTACAAATATTTACTATATTTTGCCTTTTAATAAACAAATTATTTGAAATGAGCGATTCGAAAAATAGTACGGCTAAAAAATACAATAACATTAAACTTGCTTTCAGTATTGGAGAAAGTATACTTTCATTTGTTTTGATACTGTCATTTGTATTATTGGGATATAGTTCGGAATTAGCGGAATATTTATCTTCTGCTGTATCAAATAGTTATCTGCAATTCCTATTATTTGTAATAATTACTGGTTTTGTTGGGGCTGTAATTTTTGCTCCGTTTAATTATTACACAGGTTTTTACCTCGAACATAAATACGAATTATCGAATCAAACATTTGTAAAATGGATTTTGGAAGGTGCAAAAGGTTTGCTGGTAAGCTCTGTAATTGGGCTACCTCTTTTACTGGTTTTCTTTTGGGTTATTAATACTTTCGGTCATTTGTGGTGGCTGGTTTTTGCAATAATTCTATTCCTTTTTTCGGTTGTGCTTGCTCAAATCGTCCCAATAATTATTCTGCCCATATTTTATAAAGTTACCCCTTTGGAAGATGAAGGGTTAAAAGAAAGAATAATAAAACTGAGCAAAGAGGCCGGAATGAAAGTGCAGAATGTTTTTAAATTTGATATGAGTAAGAACACGAAAAAAGCTAATGCCGCATTTACCGGCTTGGGCAAAACAAAAAGAATAATTTTAGGCGATACCTTACTTGAAAATTTTGACAATGATCAGATTGAAACGGTACTTGCTCATGAATTTGGACATTACAGGCATAATCATATTGTGAAAAATATTTTTATCGGGACATTTTTTAGTTTTGTTACTTTTTATTTAATGGCTGTTTTATATGAGCTTTCACTACCTTGGTTTGGTTTTAAATCAATCAGCCAGATAGATGCAATTCCTTTACTTACTTTATGGGCAATGTTGATAGGGATTATACAGTCACCAATTTCAAATATCATTTCGCGGAAATTTGAATACCAGGCAGATGAATATGCGGTGAAATCTACAAATAAAAAGAAAGCTTTTGTTTCGACTCTTGATAAACTAACTGATCAAAATTTAGGTGATCGCGAACCGCATCCTTTTGTTGAATGGTTTTTTTATAGACACCCTTCAATAAAAAATAGAGTAAAATATATCGAGCGCTTATAAAAAATGGAATCACAATTAGAGCAGGTTTTAATAAACTCGTATAAAGATGGAATGATTTCATTTATGCACAAACATCCGGAATGTTTTGATGAAGCTTTTGAGCTAGCCATTTCAGATAAAGAAAGGCTTTCATGGAGAGCTGCATGGCTTTTATGGAGTTGCTTAAAAGAAAATGATGAAAAGATAAAACCGCGAGTAGAAGAAATAATAAATGTTATAGACAATAAAAATGATAATCACCAAAGAGAGTTGTTGAAAATTTTGCTACTTATTGATTTAGATGAAAAGCACGAAAGTTATTTATTCAATTTATGTATGAATATATGGGAGCAGATTGGAAAACAACCTTCTGTTCGATTTATTGCGTTTAAGTTTATTACTAAAATCGTAAAAAAATATCCTGAATTGTCCAAAGAAATTATTTTTCTTACAGAAGACCATTACATGGAAACTTTATCACCGGGTGTAAGAAAATCTGTCCTTAAAATGATGAGAGGGATATCTAAATAATTGTGTGAAACCCGGCTATTTAAGCCGGATTTCACAAGATAGTTTATTTCAATAATAACATTTTTTTGGTAAGTACCATACTGTTTGTTCTAAGTCTGTAAAAATATACTCCGCCTGCTAAGTTGCTTGCATCAAATTTAATTTCGTAATTACCCGCAGTCTTAAATGAATTTTCAAGTGTAGTTATCATTTCTCCAAGTGAATTGAAAATCTCTAAATTGACAAAACTATTTTGAGGTATTGAATATTTGATATTTGTGCTTGGGTTAAAAGGGTTAGGGTAATTTTGTGACAAAGAGTATTCAGTAAGGATAGCTTCAACACTGTTACTCAATTCAACCTCACTGCTATTTTTCTGCAAGCTGCAATTAGTATTTCTTCGAGTTACTGTCCAAATTCTTTTTAATTTTGGCCAGCAGAGTTTGTTAATATCTTGGCCATTATTACACTTTACTTTGAGATCGCTGTCCTTGTTCCAGCTAAATCCCCAATAACAATTGTCTTTTATATTATTCTTAAAATTATTGAATATTGTTTGATCATCAAATTTCATTAAGCCTGGTATTTGGGCATACACAGGGTAGCTAGGAAAATAACCGGTTTCAGAGGCATATTCCATCATTTTAACAGAACCACTATTTGAGCCATTATTACTTCCGACTCCTGCGTATTGAACTAACCAATAGTTATTTAATTTGCTTCTGTTGTGTTCCTCACATTTCTTAAATATCCATCTATTATCCTGCATGTGCATTAAGAGTCTTTGTTCTTTGACTGTGATACTTTTCCAACCATCAGTAATGAATCTGTCAAATATTGTTTGAAAAGTAGCTGAATTTTTGCTTATATCATAAATATCACTATTTCCAGCTACATACATGATTATATTATTTGTTCCTACTTTGTTGTTTAAATGATTGTTAATAGCATTAATCCATGCTCTTTTAGAATTTCTATACCAAGTGATAAATTCTCTTCTGTGTTCTTTATTCTTAATTGTATCAGGTTTTTGGGGAAATTGCCAGTCGTGTTTTGTTTCAAAATCTGTCTCCGCATGATGGTCCAAGTGCCAGAAATGATCTTTATTTGGATAATTAGGCTCGTTCAGTCTTCCATGGCTAATTCTGACAGAGTAAATATGATTCTGATAATTATTTAAACACAATTCAAAACTTTTGTTTATAAACCTCTTAGCTTTTACCAGCAAATCGGGATTCCAAATACTCAAAAGGGGTGACTGAACAATTCTATCTGATAGATAATGCTTTTCATCTGAAACGAGTTGAGTTTCCGGTTTTATCTTATTGTCATTAGTATCGCGGAAATTATGCAAGTAGTTCTGCGGGTTTGTATTTATTTTATTGATAAACCATTGTGGATACATGTTGAAGCATAGCTGAATATCAAGTTTAAGAGTTTCTTTTGTAACTGAACTTTCTCTAGCAATAATTTCATCAATAATTGTTTTTATAGGATTGAAATCCCAGCTATTTTCTGTTGGTTCAACTACACTCCATGGAATCCACAACCTGATAAATTCAGCACCTTTTCGTCCATACTTTCTAATACGTTTTTTCAGTTGAGTGAAATTATTTCCCGATACTAATTTATCAGCAAGTTCTTTTGCATTGAGATCATCTTTATTTAAGTCCCTGTGATAAAATATCCATGTACCTCCTGAATTCCTTAGGAATTTATTATTTTGTTTTTTTTCAACATGTAACTCTACGTCAGTTCCTTCGCCAAATAGACCATTCCCTTCTTGAATCATCTGCCAATTAAAGTTATAATCACCATAGTTAGAGGGGGTACTAATGTTGAAGATAAAATCTTTAGTATTATTGTAAGAAATAATTTCTGTAGGTTCTAATTCAACTGAATTTGACCCTGTCCATGATGTGTTATTCAATCTTAATTTGTAGTTGTTAGATTTTTGCCATACTGTATTCCCATCGTTTTTCATAGTAATAATTACTGGAATACTTTCATTGATCTCCACAATTTCGTTGAAATCATAGTCTTCAGCTATAGCGCCATTTACTACTGGTATAACTATTATTCTGTTTTGCGTCAAGTCACCAAACCAACCCTCACCTGCATCTTGTACCATTTGCCATTGAAAATTGTAACTTCCGGGGGTCATAGGAGCTTTAATTTGGAATGTGAAATCTTTTGTTTGACCCGGGGAAATATTCTCATTTTCATCCAAATAAATTCTAGTTGCTCCTGTCCAAATTTTATTATCACGAGGATTTTGGGTACCTAATTTGTATCGTTCATCTCTTGTCCAAGTTGTATTTCCTGTATTTTTTAGTTTAACTGTTATTGTTTTGGTTTCGTTTGGAGCCATTTGCGTAGGCAAGTTCTCATAAGAAATAAATTGAGCGTTAGTTTTTGGGATCACCGTTATAATTCTGTTTGGTGTCAACTGTCCAAACCAGCCACCACCACCATCTTGTACCATTTGCCACTGGAAGTTGTAATTGCCTGGAGTTGACGGAGCTTTAATTTGAAACGTGAAATCCTTTATTTGACCTGGCGCAATATTATCTGATGATGATAAATAAACTCTGGTGTTACTCATCCACGTTCTGTTATCTTTTGGATTTTGTGAACCAAGTTTATGATTATAATTACTTCGCCAAGTAGAGGTCCCAGTATTTTTCATTCTAATAGTTACAGTTACAATCTGATCTTCGAACATAGTTTCCGGAAGATTTAAAATGCTCATAAACTGAGCATTGTTATTAGGTTTTACCGTAACGGTTCTTACATGAGTTTTTTGACCAAAAAACTGACCTGTATTGTTTACTTTCATTCTCCAAGCATAGTCATATGTCGTCGGGACATTTACATTTGGTGCTGTTATTGTAAAATTAAATCTGTGGTGTGAGCCTTGTACAACCGGATTGCTTATTTTAATAAAGTTTACTTCCCAGTTATTATTATTGAACGGGTTTGTGGAGGCTAATCCATAATTTTCAGATAATTTCCACTTGTTAGGGCCGGTATTTTTCATTTCAACCCACATTCCAATTCTCTCGCCTGATCTCATTGTTGCAGGCGGATTAGACATGTTGATAAATTGAGATCTGTTTTGTGCTTGTGTTGTTTGGTTCAAAAATAAAAAAGAGGTGATAATCGTAAAGATAATAAGAAAGACAGTATTCTTTTTCATTGTAATACCCTTAAGTAATTTTTAGAAAAGAGAGCCCATCTAAACATAAAAAGATAAATGGGTGTTTTAATTATACAATGAGAGATTCAAATGTTCAAGTAGTTATATTATTAAGTTTGTATGAGTTTTGCAAGAAACGTTAAAAAATCGGAAAAATTATTGCAATAGTTTTCACATAAATAATTATTTTATTAGCAAATAAAATAGTTACAGAATTATTTCTTAAATTATTTTCTCAATAATAAACAGTTTGCATGAAATTTCTTTTAAATTCCGTTTTTGCAATTTTTTTAGCTTTACTATTAAATGGTTGTTTTGATGGCACAAACGATCCGGTTATTGATGATCCCAACCGGCCGAATAATCCTTCTCCTTCAAATTCATCAACCGAGCAAAATCTTGTTGTAACTCTTGAGTGGCAATTTGATGGAGCAAATATGTTTGATGTATATTTTGACACTCAAAATCCGCCTGAAGAACTTTACGTAGGGAATTTAGAGCGAAACAGAATAATTGTAGCGGGATTAAAAAGCGGCGTAACTTATTATTGGAGAGTAGTCGCTAAACCGGACGGCGGCAGCAATGTTGAAGGCCCGGTTTGGTCGTTTAGAACTAAAACACAAGGCGGTGCAAGCGGACCCGGATTTGTAATGCTGCAGCACAGCCTTCAAACAGAAATTCCAAATTTTGTGAACATACTTTTCCAAGTTTTGGATTTGGACGGAAATGGTGTTACGGATTTTTCAACAATTGATTTTGAGTTATTTGAAGATGGTGTTTTAGTCGATCATCAGGAAGTTGATTTATCGGTAACAAAAAGGGACGATAATAATTTTGTTCACAGAACTGTTTTGATGCTCGATAATAGTACCAGCTTATCATCAACCGATTTAAGTGAAATTAGACAAGCATCCATTGATTTTGTAAGAAGCCTTGCAGATAGTCATCAAGTTGCGATTTATCAGTTTTCACAAGATCCGGAATTACTGATAGATTTTACTGACGATAAAACATCACTTGAGAATACAATAGCAAATAATTATGTGTCGGGCTTTCAAACCACAAATCTTTACGGCAGTGTAATTGAAGGCGCAAGTAGAATGAATGATGTAATCAGTATTCAAAGAGTTGTCCAAAGCTCGATGATTCTTTTTACTGATGGTATGGATACGCAAGGTTCAAGTTCGCTTGAAAATGCACTTGATGCAATTGAAGATAAAAATGTTTACACAGTCGGACTCGGTGTTGATATCGATCCTGAGATTTTAGAATTAATTGGTAAGAGAGGTTTCTTTTCGATTGCGGAAGCGCAGTCAGGTGATTTGATTGAAGTATTCGATGAGATAAATGAAAACATTTTTAAATTAGCGAATAGCTTTTACTGGCTTCGATACAATACCCCCAAAAGGGGAAATGCGAATCATATAGTTAAACTACAGTTGATCGGCAATCCTGTAAATTCATTTATTGAAGATGAATTTAACAGCGCCCCATTTTATTCTGTTGATCCGGGCATTTATATCGAACCCTCAAAAGACAGACCCAATGGAATTACAACCCTCACAATCCCGGCAGGTTTAACAAAACAATTAAAAGCTTACGTGATGGGTGGAGAGAATGAACCTTCAATTAGCTGGGAAGAAGTTTCCGATCCGTCAAATTTGATTTTTATTACTCCGGTTCAAAATACAGATAATACTGAAATTATAATTCAAACTACTGCTAATACCGGGCAGGCAATTATTCGTGCAATTGATAATGCAAATTCGTTTGCGTCGCCCGAATTAACAATAACTATACAATAAAGAGGAATCATGTCCGTAACTATAAAAGATGTTGAACACATTGCAAAGCTGGCGAGATTAAAATTTTCTGATGAAGAGTTGAAAGAATTTACCGGTGACATGAACAAGATTTTGGAATACATGGAAAAGCTAAACGAGCTTGATACCTCAAAAGTAGAGCCTCTTTCACATCCGGTTGAACAAGTAAATGTTTTTAGAGAAGATAAAATTAGAGAATCGATCGATAGTGAAGATGCTTTGAAGAATGCACCTAAAAGTGATGACGAATTTTTCAAAGTACCAAAAGTTATTAACGTAGATAATAAATGATAGTTGGAATAATTCCCGCCAGGTTTGCATCATCAAGATTAATGGGAAAACCGCTTGCCAGTATTGGCGGAATGCCCATGATTCAACATACTTACGAAAGCGCTAAAAAATCAAAACTTCTTCACGATGTAATAATTGCGGTTGACGACCAAAAAGTTTACGACACAATTTCACAATTCGGCGGAAATGTGAAAATGACTCCGGCCGATATTCAAACCGGGTCGGATAGAATAGCCTACGTTGCTGATACAATTAGGGGTGCTGAGATTGTAGTAAACATTCAAGGCGACGAACCTTTTATTCCCGGCAGAATGATTGACCAGGCAATTGAGCCGCTTTTATTTGATAAATCAGTTGATGTTGCAACACTTGCTAAAAAAATTACAACAGTTGATGAATTAAAAAATCCATCCGTTGTAAAAGTGGTTTTCGATTATAACAACAACGCTTTGTATTTTTCGCGTTCGCCAATTCCTTTTGTACGTAGTGCAAGAACAAATCTTGAGAAAATACAACAAGCTGACATTTATAAACATATCGGGCTTTATGTTTACAGAAAAGAGGCGCTAACAAAATTTACTTCCACCGAGCCGACCGATCTTGAAATGATTGAAAAACTGGAGCAACTTCGGATGCTTGAAAACGGAATGAAGATAAAAGTGGTGACCACTGAGTACGATAGTATTTCTGTTGATACACAAGAAGATTTGAACCTAGCAAGAAAATATTACGGCAAATTTATAAAACCAAAAGAGAAACAATGATAGTCCCAAAAAAGATTGATCTTGCAAACATTCCAACCCCAATTCAAAAAATAAAATTTAACGGCTGCACTTTTTTAATTAAACGTGATGATTTAACAGGTGTAGAATTAAGCGGAAATAAAATAAGAAAACTTGATTATTTACATTACCATGCAAAAAAAAGAAACGCTGATTATATTTTTACATCGGGCGGTGATCAATCAAACCATTGCCGGGCATCTGTAATTGCAGCCGCTTCAGTCGGTATCAAATCAAAAATATTTTTGTGGGGAAAAGACAAAGTTTTACCAGAAGGAAATTTATTCTTAGATAAAATCTTCGGTGGCGAAATTCAATATTTATCAAAAGAAGAATTCTTTAATATTGATGAAATAATTGCGGAAGAGAAAAAGAAATTCGCAAAAAAGAATTTAATTGTTTATGATTTCCCGCCCGGAGGTTCATCAGAATTGGGCATTTGGGGGTATATAAATTTTATTGATGAATTAAAAAATCAGATTGACTTTAAAAATGTTAAAGGCTTGTTCTCTGCTGCAGGCAGCGGTGGAACAGCAGCCGGAATGCTTGTTGGTTGTGCATTGCATAAATTGAATACAAAAATATTTGCTGTAAATGTGCTGTTGACAAAAAGTGATTTGCAAAATTATATCGAAGAACTAATTGAAAAATGCATCTCGAAATACAAACTAAAAATCAAAGTTGATTTTAGTAAGCTTGAAATTTTGGACGGTTATTCTGAAGAAGGTTATAAAAATATTAAGCCGGAAAAAATAGAAGTGATAAAAGACTTTGCGAAACAGTCGGGAGTTTTATTCGATCCGACGTACACCGGAAAAGCTTTTTACGCTTACAAAGAGAATTTCTTGCAAAACAAAAAAAGTAATAAAGTTATGTTTGTTCACACAGGCGGATTATTCGGAGCTTTCGCAAAAAGAAAAGATTATTTACATTCATAATTAGCTCTCTTGTCTTTTAATAATTACTTAGCTAATTTTGATGTAGTTATATTAAAACTTGAGGAATTAATGGACAAAAGAATTAGAGTTCTTATTGCAAAAGGCGGTTTGGACGGACATGATCGCGGAGCAAAAGTAGTTGCCGCAGCATTGCGAGATGCCGGAATGGAAGTTATTTACACTGGCCTTCGTCAAACACCGGCAATGATTGTTGAAGCAGCTCTACAGGAAGATGTCGACGCAATTGGCCTCAGTATTTTGTCCGGGGCTCATATGACGCTTTTCCCAAAAGTTATAGATTTAATGCACGAAAAAGGAATGACAGATGTACTTGTGTTTGGTGGAGGAATAATTCCTGAAGAAGACATTGCTGTGCTTAAAGAAAAAGGTGTTGGTGAGATTTTTACACCTGGAGCTCCAACTACAGAGATTGTTGATTTCCTAAGAAAATGGGTAGTTGAAAACCCTAAAGTTTAATTTAAAATTCTTGCCTTACTTCTTTCCAATTATTTTCTTATCGCGGAATCTTTAATTATCTTTAAAGATTATTTTACCGATTACAAATGAATAGCCAAAATCAAAATAACAGAGTTATCTACTTGGATCTTTTGCGTGCCTTTGCAGTTATTATGATGGTGCAAGGCCACACAATGCATACATTTTTGATGGAAGAATACCGCACACTGGACTCTGCATTTTACAGCATTTGGCACATGATGCGCGGATTTACAGCTCCAATTTTTATGTTTACTGCAGGATGTGTTTTTGCATATTTATTTAAAAGAAAGAATCTTCCTTTCTTCGAAAATCCAAGAGTGAAAAAGGGATTGATCAGATTTCTGACACTTCTTTCGCTTGGATATTTTTTGAGGTATCCGACTCATAAAATTATTGATTTCTCTGAAGTTTCTTATCAAAGGATGTTGAGCTTTGTCAGTGTTGATGCATTGCACTTAATTGCATTCGGAATTTTATTTATTATAGCCGTTGAGTATGTGAGTGAAAAATTAAAAATTAAAGATTCTTATTTATTTATCGGATTAACTCTATTTTTTTTCGTGCTTGCAATTCCATTTCGTTCAATAAATTTCATTGAGATTTTGCCATTACCGGTTGCTGCATATTTTAATTACGATACCGGGTCATTTTTCCCGTTATTCCCTTGGGCAGGATATGTTTTATCCGGTGCTTATCTAGGATATCATTTGGCAAAGAATCCTGGAATTTATTTACAAAAGTTTTTCAGTTATAACCTTATTTTAACTGGATTAATTTTAATTGGATTGTCTTTTTTATTGAAAATAACCCTAGAGTTTTATGTGATAAATGAAAATTTCTGGAATGCATATCCGACATTGCCATACTTTAGAATTGGAGTTGTATTACTGCTGAATGGATTAATTTCATTAATAAGTAGATCGGTCAACAGATTGCCGAAAGTCGTTAATTTGTTGGGTAGGCACACATTATCTGTTTACGTTGTTCATTTGATAATTTTATATGGCTGGGTTTTTTCACCAGGATTTTATTATAAATTTTCGAAAACATTGAATGTATTTGAATCAATAGGTGCGGTTATTATAATGATATCGCTAATGAGTGGAATGGTTTTGTTAATCGAAAAAATTAAGAAATCAAGAAACATAAAATTAAATTTATATTTGTTCGGTAAAAAAATTAAGGCGCTTGTTCATTGAGTAGAGAATCCGAAAATACTGATCCTTTTGTTTCTGACGAAGAAAAAACATTTGAGAATTCCTTACGTCCTCTGAAGTTTGAAGAATTCATTGGGCAGGGAAAAATAACTGATAACTTAAAAGTTTTTATTGGTGCTGCCAGAAAAAGAAATGAAAGCCTTGACCATGTATTGCTTACAGGCCCGCCGGGATTGGGTAAAACAACACTCGCGCATATCATCGCAAATGAAATGGAAGTGAACATAAAAATTACTTCCGGGCCAGTGCTCGAAAAGCCTGGCGATCTTGCGGGAATACTAACAAACCTCGAAGAGAAATCAGTTTTATTTATTGATGAAATCCATCGCCTCAGTCCTGTAGTTGAAGAATATCTTTATTCCGCAATGGAAGATTATAAACTAGATATTATGATTGATTCAGGCCCCAATGCACGGAGTGTTCAAATTAAACTTCCGCAATACACTTTAATAGGCGCTACTACCAGAGCAGGCTTATTAACTGCTCCATTGCGTGACCGTTTCGGAATAAAATCCCGTTTAGATTATTATGACGGTAAGCTTTTAACCGGAATTGTAAAAAGATCATCTTCAATTTTGAATCTTAGAATCAATGATGATGCAGCAATTGAAATAGCAAGGCGCTCACGTGGTACTCCAAGAATTGCAAACAGGTTATTGCGCCGTACACGTGACTTTGCTGATTACGAAGATAAAAAAGTTATTGATGTTGAAATAGCAAAGAAGGCATTAGAAGCATTGGAGGTTGATCAGTTTGGCCTAGATGAAATGGACAAAGATATTATTCTAACAATTATTGATAAATTCAAAGGCGGGCCTGTTGGTTTAAGCACTTTGGCCGTTGCAGTTAACGAAGATCCCGGAACACTTGAAGAAGTTTATGAACCTTTTTTGATTCAGCAGGGATTTATTCAAAGAACTCCACGGGGAAGGGAAGCAACTGATATTGCTTACGAAAAATTCAACAGGAAAAGAATAAGCAAAAAAAATCAAGATTCATTATTTGATTAGGGAAGAAATGATAAAATTAAACGATATAAATATTGGAAGCGGAAATCCGCTGGTATTAATTGCTGGGCCATGCGTAATTGAAAACGAGGAAATTACATTATCAACTGCAGAGAAAATAAAAGAAGTTACAACTGAGTTGAGTATTCCGTTTGTATTTAAATCAAGCTTTAAAAAAGCAAACCGTACTAATGTGAACTCCTTTATCGGATTGGGAAACGAAGAAGCATTAGGAATATTAAATAAAGCAAAAGAGAATTTTAGTGTTCCTGTTTTAACAGATGTACACACTAATGAAGAAGTAGCTGAGGCAGCAAGTGTTGCTGATATTTTACAGATCCCGGCTTTCCTTTGCAGACAAACGGATTTACTTGTTGAAGCTGGTAAAAGTGGAAAAGTCGTAAATGTAAAGAAAGGCCAGTTTCTTGCACCGGAAGATATGAAACATGCGGTAGAAAAAATTGTATCAACCGGGAATGAAAAAGTTATTTTGACTGAAAGAGGAACAACGTTTGGTTATCACAACTTGGTTGTTGATATGCGCTCTCTGGTTATTATGAAAAATATTGGTTACCCGGTTGTAATGGATGCGACTCATTCAGTGCAAATGCCATCTTCAGGTAATGAAACCGGCGGCAATCCGGAATTTATTTTACCGTTAGCAAAAGCAGCAACAGCAATCGGTATCGACGCATTATTCCTCGAAGTTCATCCTGATCCCGAAAATGCTTTGAGCGATAAAGCAAGCCAGCTAAAATTAGAAAACTTGAGAGAATTATTAATTCAAATCAAAGATATTGATCAATTAGTAAAAAAGAAGTAAGAGGTTTTTTGTGACAAAAGAAGAAGTAATTGCTAGAGGGAAAAAAGTAATTGAAATAGAATTGGATGCAATTAAAGATTTAAATCAAAGTATAAATGGTGATTTTGCTGAAGCTGTTGAATTAATATTTAATTCAACTGGAAGAGTTGTTTTTACTGGTATGGGTAAGTCGGGATTGATTGCCCGTAAAATAGTTTCAACTCTTAACTCGACTGGTACAGCTGCGATTTATCTTCACCCTACTGATGCGGTTCACGGTGATTTGGGGATGGTGCGCAAAGATGACGTGGTAATAATTATTTCTAAAAGTGGAAATACAGAAGAGTTGATGTCGTTAACTACAATGATAAAGCGATTGGGTGTTAAAGTTATAGGAATGACAAGCAATAGAGATTCACATATCGGTAAATTATGTGACGTTATTTTAGATGTAATCGTAAAAGAAGAAGCATGTCCACATGATTTAGCGCCTACTTCATCAACTACTGCGACACTTGTTTTGGGTGATGCCCTTGCTATGGCACTGCTGGAGAAAAGAGGTTTCACTGCTGATGATTTTGCTATGCTGCACCCTGGCGGAAGTTTGGGCAAAAGGCTTTCGTTAAAGATTTCAGAGATAATGTACAAAGATGGTGATGTGCCTGTTGTTAAAGAAAGGACTCCTTTAAAGGATACCATTTTGGAAATTACTTCTAAAAGATTGGGAACTACTTGTGTTGTAAACGAAGAAGGAATCTTAACGGGAGTAATAACTGACGGGGATTTAAGACGCTTGCTTGAGAAAACACTTGATATAAAAGAGTTAAAAGCTGCTGACCTGATGACAAAAAATCCGAAAACAATTTTGCAAAAATACCTCGCCTCATTTGCTTTACAGCAAATGGAAAACTACAACATTACTTCTCTGATTGTTGTGGACGAATCAAACAAGCCTGTTGGGATGGTTCATTTGCATGATTTAGTTAAACTTGGATTAAAAAGAAGATGAAACAATTAATCCTCAGCTTCATTGTTACTTTTTTGTTTTTTGTTTCGTGTAATAAAAATAAGGTTAAACCAACTATAGATAATTTAATTATCGATGGTGAATATCCTTCACAAGAAAGCTGGGATTCAAAAATATTATTTTCCGAAGAAGGAAAAATAAAAGCAGTTCTTTACGCAGATCATTTAACAAAATACGACAAAAAACAAGAGTCATATCTCGAAGGAGTAAAAATTCTATTTTATAATGAAGAAGGTGTAAATACTTCCGTGCTGACTTCGGATAGCGGTATTGTAAATGATTTAACGAAAAACATGTACGCAATAAATAATGTTGTCGCAATTAGTGACAGTGGTGATACGCTTACTTCTGACGAACTACTTTGGGTAAACAAAGAAAAGAAAATCAAAACTGAAAAATTCGTTACAATAAAATCCGAAGAAGAAATAATACAGGGTTACGGTTTCGAATCAGATCAAAATCTTAATAACTATGTAATCTACAAAATCACTTACATTACTACAAACAATGGTAAAAACTAATCTCAATATATTTTTCATTTTAATTTTTGCTGCTTCTCTTTTTGCTCAAGAGAATGAAAGAATAACCGTTGTCGGTGATAGCCTTGTTGGCAAAAGGGTTAACGGTCAGCAGATTAGAGAGGTAATTGGCAATGTAGTAATGACGCAAGGCGATGTGCAAATTACTTGCGATAAAGCAATCCAGTACATTGCGAAAAATGAAGCTCATCTATTTGGAAATGTAAAAGCGGTGCAGGATACGATTTTGATCTTGGCAAATTCTGCATTTTACTACGGCAATGAAAAGTTTACTGAATCGAATACGGGCGTAAAACTTAACGACGGTAATGTCGAGTTATCAGCAATTAACGGGAAATATTTTTTCAACGAAAAAAAAGCTTTATTCAACAGGGACGTTGTACTGATTGATTCGTCAAATAAATTGACTTCAGATCATCTTACATATTTTGATAAAGAGGACAAAGCAATTGCAGTTGGAAGTGTTGTAATCTCGGATGCTGTTTCGTCAATATCTGCAGATAGCTTGATTCATTTTAGGGAAAACAAAAATACATTTGCTTTTGGAAATGTTGCCATAGTTGATTCGAATAACAATGTTACAATTACCGGAAAAGAACTCGAAGATATTTCTGAAAAGAAATACACAAGAATTGATGGCGACCCATTGCTTGTACAAATTGATACCACGGAAAGTGGTTCTATCGACACATTGATTATAAGTTGTAAAGTGATGGAAGCAGTTGAAGACAGTGTAAGAAAATTAATTGCGACTGATTCTGTAAAAATTATAAGAGGAGAGTTTTCTTCGGTAAATCAAAAATCTATTTTATTTAGGGATGATAATAAAATAGAAACAATTAAACCAAATGAAGATGCGCCTGCTCCAATTCTTTGGTATGAAGATTCGCAAGTGGTTGGAGATACTGTTTTTATTTACCTTAATGGTAATGCACTAAAACAGATTGATATAATCGGGAATTCCTCGATAATTTCTAATCACGTAGGATTTGAATTCCGCTTTGATCAAGTTTCCGGAGACATTGTAAAACTGTATTTTGAAAATGATGAAATAAACAAAACTGAAGTGTTCGGAAAAGTTCTTTCAATTTATTATATGTTTGATGAAGAAGAACCGAATGGGCTTGTAAAAGCAAGTTCCCGAAGAGCATTAATTGAATTTGATGAAGGTCGTATTGCTGATGTAAAAATGTACGGATCGCCGGAAAGTGAGTTTCATCCGGAGAATAAAATTATTGGTAAAGAAAAAGAATTCATTTTACCAACTTTTATTTTATATGATAATAAACCAACTAAAGAAAAAATTCTCAATTGATTATGGAAAATAAATTAAAACTTAGTGGTGAAGGTTTAGTAAAGATTTACAAAAAAAGAACTGTTGTGAATAACGTTTCCGTAAATGTTGAACAGGGTGAAGTGGTTGGTTTACTTGGTCCGAACGGTGCCGGGAAAACAACAACATTTTATATGATTGTTGGAATGATAAAACCAAACGATGGGAAAGTTTATTTGGATAATTCAGAGATAACCGGAAACCCAATGTACGCAAGGGCAAGAATGGGTATTGGTTATTTACCCCAAGAAGCATCGGTGTTCAGGCGACTGAGTGTTGAGGATAATATAATGGCTGTGCTTCAAATGATAAATCTTTCTAACAAGGAAAGAAAAGAAAAAATGGAAGCTTTGCTGGAAGAATTAAATATTACTCACATCCGCAAAAGCTTAGGTTTTCAATTAAGCGGAGGTGAAAGAAGGCGTACAGAAATTGCACGTGCTTTGGCAACTGATCCAAAATTTATTTTACTTGATGAGCCCTTCGCCGGGGTTGACCCGATTGCTGTTGAAGACATTATGAATATTGTTGCGAACCTAAAGCATAAAGGCATCGGTATTTTGATTACCGATCACAACGTGCACGAAACTTTAAGTATTGTTGACAGAGCTTACATTTTGATTGAAGGAAAAATCTTCAAAGACGGCAGTGCGCACGATTTAGCTGAAGACAGTGAAGTACGTAAACTTTATCTTGGCGAGAAATTCAAATTGGAAAGATACCAGTAACGAGTCAAAAGTTAGAAATAAAAACTGGCCTCACTTTCAACTTCTAACCTTTCCCCCTAACTTTTTTACGAATTAAAATCTTTTATAATTTTCTGAATCTCAGATTCACTAATTCCTGATCCGTAAATCATTCCTTTTTTAACATCTGTACTTTGACTTGGTGAACTTTTTTGAACATTTGCAGAAACAACCGGATTGCCTGCACGTGCTCTTAATCTTTCTTCAATTTGATTCATAAAACTACCGGTTGCAGCAGATGTATTCGTGAAACCGGTTGCGTCAAATGAATTTATCGTGTTGCCTTTGTTGATTGGGTTCGTCTCAAATGCGAGAGCTTTTACATTTATCAAGTGTTTTGCAGAAACGTTTTCAGAAATTATTGATCCACCCCAGGTACCTGGTCCCAAAGTAAGTGATGCATCAATTGCAGTAGTATAGCCAACTGCTCCAATTGAGCTGACTGTGTTAACAACAATTCTGAAAGCCGGTTTTTCAAGTCCGAATTTTAAGATGATTTCTTTGTTATTGCAGTGTAATGCCATTGTGTGTCCGATACCGCCAAACTCTAGTAAGTCGATACATTTGTGGCAGCCTTCAAGCCAGCCGTCAACAACATAAAAAGCCAGCATTGGTGAAAGTTTCTCCATTGAGAGCGGTTCGTCTTTCCCAACCTTTGTGCATTCTGCAACTAAAACAGTAGTGCTTTCAGGAACTTTGAATCCAGCGTATTCAGCAATAAATGTTGCAGGTTTGCCGACTATGTCAGCATTTATTTTTCCGCCTTTTGTGACGGTATTTTCTAATTTTCTTTTTTCGTCTTCGTTTACAAAATAGCAGCCTTTTTTCTTTGCTTCTTCAATCACTTTTTCTTTTAACGGTGCGTCGACAATCATTGCCTGTTCAGATGAACACAAAACACCATTGTCAAAAGTCGTTCCGTAAACTATATCGGCAACTGCTTTTTTATAGTCTGCAGTTCTTTCGATAAATGCTGGAACGTTTCCTGCCCCAACACCGTAAGCCGGATTACCAGTGCTGTATGCTGCTCTCACCATGGCAGTACTTCCGGTTGCTAAAATCACTGCTACATTTTTTTCTTTCATTAAAGCGTTTGTGCCTTCAATTGTCGGCTGAGATAAACATTGAATCAATCCTTTCGGAGCACCTGCTTTTTCTGCAGCATCCGATAAAATCTTCAACGCTGTAGCCGTACTGTTTTTTGCCTTCGGGTGAGGACTCGCAACAATCGCGTTTCTTCCTTTTAACGAAATTAGTGCTTTAAACATCGCAGTTGATGTTGGGTTTGTTGATGGAACCAAAGCCGCTACAACGCCCATCGGTTCAGCAATTTTAACAACTTTGCCATTTTTTTGAACGTCAATAACGCCGACTGTTTTTAGGTCTTTTATATTTTCCCAAACATTACGTGAACCAAATTGGTTTTTTATAATCTTGTCTTTTACTTTACCAAAGCCGGTTTCTTCATGAGCCATTTGTGCTAATTTTTCAGCATTTGTATAGCCGGCATCCGCCATTGCTTTTACAATTTTATCAACTTGTTCCTGATTGTAATGTTTGAATTCTAATTGTGCTTCTTTTGCTTTTAAGGTTAGTTCTCTAACTTCCTGGATTGATTGCAGGTCTTTGTCAACGTTCATTATTTATCCTCAGCTTTAACAAACCAAAATATAAAAATAGGGGGGATAAACCGCAATTAGAGTTTGTTTTGAAAGTGTCTTAATTTCAATTGGTTACAAAACTAAAATCTTGTCATTCTGAATTCATTTCAGAATCTTTATAATAGATTCCGGATCAAGCCCGGAATGACGTCTTCCGGAAATTAAGACACACTATTAATTCAAACGCTCTTTTAATTTTGCGTAACCGCTTTTACTGACCGGTAAAGTTTGCCCATTTTTCAAATTTACAGTATTTGATTCGTTTGCGGAAATATCAACATTTTCTAATTGATCAAATTTTACAATGTATGATCTATGGATTCTTAAAAAATCATCGGGATTCAAATTTTCTTCAAAAAACTTCATCGTTTTTTTCTTTAAAAACTTTCCTTTTTCGGAGTAGATCATTACATAATCATCCTGTGCTTCGAAGTATTCAATTTCATCAGTTGGGACGATATTGATTTTATTACTTTGCTTAACTGCTATTCTTTCAAGATATTCTTTTGAATATTTGGTGTCTGTTAATAAGTTATTCAATTTCGCATTTTCTTTCCCACTGTTCAAACTTTTTATCGCTTTTTCAACAGCACCATTAAATCTATCTTTTGAAAAAGGTTTTAGCAGATAATCGGTTGCATTTACTTCAAATGCTTTAATCGCATATTGGTCGAAAGCTGTAGTGAAAATTATTAAGGGGGGATCGTCAATTAATTCGAGCATTTCAAAGCCGGAAAGTTTCGGCATTTGAATATCGAGAAATACTAAGTCAGGTTTCAATTCATTTATTTTTTCTATTCCCTCAAATCCGTTTCCGCATTCACCAATCAGTTCAAGTTTTTCATGATTTTTCAAATAATTTCTAACTATGTCTCTTCCTAGTTTTTCATCATCAACTATAATTGTTGTGAGTTTACTCATAAAACATTCTCCTTCTCCAAAGGAATAAAAATATTGACTTTAAAGATTGTGCCGTCTTTTGAATAAGTTATCAAGTTTTCCTGGTTATAAATTAATTTTAGTCTGTTTTTGATATTCTGTAATCCAATACCTTCACCTTTTCTCGGTACCGCATCGGGATCAAAATTATTTTCAACAGTAATTTTTAAATATTCTGCTTCTTTCGAGCAAGTTAATATAATATTTACTTGCTCAATACTTTCATAAACGCCGTGTTTAATCGCGTTTTCAAAAACGGGCTGCAAAATCATTGACGGGACTTTTATGTTTTCACACGCTTCTATAACATTTTCAATGTATTCAAATTTGTCTTCGAACCTTACTTTTTCAATATCAAGGTAAAGCCGTGCGTTTTTAATTTCTTCTCTTAACGGAGCTTTCTGCATTTCATTTTTAGAAACAGTTGCCCGCATAAATTCGGAAAGCTTAATTGTCATTTCCTGTGCTCTTTCCGGATTAGACATTGTAAGGGAACTTATCGAGTTGAGGCTATTAAATATAAAGTGCGGATTGATCTGGTATTTTAATGATTTTAGTTCCGCCTCTTTTACAAGCACTTTTAGATTTGATTCGTTTAATTCTTTTTCTTTATAATCCGAATAAGTTACGTAAACATAAATTAGCGAAACAATTACTACATAAAACAGTATTCCAATTGCATATCGCCAAATTAAAGAAGATAAAAGAAAATCATAATATTCTTGTTGAAATTCAAAAACACTTGTTAAGATAAAGTAACATGCAACTAACCACAGTCCAGTAGTTATAGCTGCAGCAGCAAGGTGATTCATAATTAATCTGGGTGTGGAGTAGATATCAATTGACATATACTTCACCGGGTACCAAAAGCTCGCACCAATTAAAACATACATTATGTTGAAGACAAAACTATCTGCCAGGGCTGATTCAATACTCAACCCCAGCTCAAAATAGACAATTGTAAAATGGATGAAGAATAATGCTGTCCAAACCAGTAAGTAAATTAGTACGTTACCTTTTACAACCGAATCGCTTTTATGCATATCCTTGAATATCTCCGCCACCAAAAAGAATTAGACCTCTAACTTCCAATGAACTGTTATGATTTGGAACTTGATTTGGGTCTTTAAAACGTTTGTCTGAGATACCACCAAAAATCACAGGTGAATTGAGATCAACTTTCATGTCATTTCTTACAGTTAAATTTAATCCGCCAAAGATTACTACAACATCCAAAACGTTTTTCCCTTCTGCAAGTTTCGCTTCACGCAAATCCAAATTTGTACCGCCAAAGAGAGTTGTAATTTTACCGCCTTTAAAATTTTGTGAAACAATTTTTCTTTTAGTAGTATTTAATATTGAAGTTATGTCTACCGAATCTCCATCGTCAGATTCTTCTTTGCCTGCTAAGGGAGTTTCCGACTTATTATCGTTGGAACTAGTGCCTTTTCTTACCAGAAAATATATACCTAATGCAATTAAAAGTAACGGCCAGTATTCCTGCCAAATGTATCTAAAAGAAACACCGAAAATGTCACTCGCAATAAATGCGCCTCCGGTTAACATAAGTAAGTATCCGAAAAAACTATTCCTAGAATTCAAAACAATAATAAATCCTACGGCAGCCATAATTATTGGCCAGAACCTTATATCATATAAAAAATAGTATGGAAGTATGTGAGTGTTTCTCAATAGAAAGAAAGCACCTATTATTAAAAGTATTCCGCCTATCCATGCTCTTGAATTTGATTTTTCCATTTTATTTATCCCCATTTTAATAACTTTTTATTTCGCCGCCGCCAAATATTACGATGCCTTTTATAATCAATTTTTTGTTTTCGTCGTAATTTATGTTTGGGTCTTTCACACGTTTATCGGAAAAGCCGCCGAAAATCGGAAGGGCATCATTCACTATTAACCAATCACGAGGTACAATGAATGTATTTCCCCCAAATATAGTAACCATGTCTATTGTATTTTTTCCTTCAGCGAGTTGGCAGTTTGTTAGGTTAATCTCAGCACCTCCGAAAATGGAAGTTACTTTCCCGCCTTTAAAATTTGATGTGTGATAGCTTCTTTCTCCTCCACCAAAAATCGACATATCATTAATTTTATCTTCATCATTAATTTCTTCATCTTTTACTGAACCTACTTTTGATACAAAAACACTGAATCTATTTTTATTGGCAAGAAAGTAAATTCCAAGTACGATTAAAATTATCGGCCAAAATTCGCTTCCCATAAAAAATATACCAATTAAAAATAGAATTATTCCGCCTGCTTTGTTTTCGCTGGTAAAAAATACAGCTGTTCCGGCAACAAGAAAGAATAATGGAAAGATTCCGATATCCCTTATAAAATAAGGTATTTCAATTACGTAAAAATTGTCTAAAAGAAAAAGACCGCCAATTACTATTAAAAATAATCCGATCCATATTTTTGGGCTTGTTGATTTATCATTTGGCATTTTTACCTCCGTTTTTATTTTTCTGACGCTAATTTAGTTTGAGAGTTTTATAAATAAAACGGTTTATCGGTGAATGCGATGTAATAATCGGTAAACAAATGAATATTTATTTTTTTGTTCGCTTTTTGATGATTAAGTTTTTTTTTATAATTGAATATCACTAAAAAAGAGTTAAATGAAATCCAGCGCATTTAATCAATTCAGATTTGGTTTAGTTAGTCTCTTTGTAATTATTGTTGTCGGGACATTAGGTTACGAAATTATTGAGGAGGATTGGGACCTTCTCGATTCTTTTTATATGACTGTAATTACAATTTCAACAACAGGTTTTAAAGAAGTAAAAAACTTATCAACTGAAGGTAGAATTTTAACAATATTTCTGATTATTTCAGGTGTTTTAACCATTGCTTACACAGGAGGTAAAGCGGCACAAATACTGGTTGAAACACAGTTATTCAGGAGGAGAAGGATGAGCAAAGAACTTGAAAATATTTCTGGGCATTACATCGTTTGCGGTTACGGAAGAATGGGTAAACACATCTGTGATGGGTTGAAGTATAATAAAATGCCTTTTGTTGTTATCGAGAACGATTTGAAGAAGATTGAAATAATTGACGAGTTAGGATATCTCTTTATAAATGGTGATGCAACAAGTGATGAAATTTTTA